>JAFSTL010000081.1 GCA_017450545.1 Alphaproteobacteria bacterium | reverse complement strand
TACTACTCGCATTGGTGTATACCGGTTTAGCATATATTGGCGCTAAGTATTCCTCATTGCTTAGCGGAACATCCGATGAGGCTCTGTTTGCAAAAATAGCTGATATTTCTATGGGAAATTATGCAACAATTTTTGTTACGGTTGTAATTGCAGTTGGATGCCTTGGTACAAATGTCGCCATAACAGCGATGTTTACAGATTACATACATAAAACTATTTTGAAGGAAAAATTTAATAGAAATGCCATACTTCTAACAACAGGTGTTTGTACTTTAGGAATGTCATTGCTTGGATTTGCTAAGATTTGTTCATTGATGGCGATGATATTATCGAAGTTGTATCCAGCATTGATCGTCTTTGTGGTCTTGAGAATAGCCTATTATTTCATGTCTAAAAAGGACGTTGCCTGATGATTATTGCTGTTGCAATGTCCGGTGGCGTTGATTCATCAACGACCGCTGCGCTTCTGAAATCCCAGGGGCATGAGGTGTTTGGTATAACGATGGACAATCATGCCGACTGGGAATCCGACATTGCGAATGCAAAACAAGTATGCGATATCTTGGGAATAGAGCACTACGTTATGCCTGCACGCGAGGAGTATAAACGTTGCGTTATGGACATTTTTGCTGAATATTACGCCAATGGGATGACGCCAAATCCTTGTGCTCTATGCAACAGAGATATCAAAATGAACCTGTTGCTGAAGTACGCACGAGCACAGGGTGCCGACTTGATGGCGACTGGTCATTACATACAAATGAGTGTGCATGATGATATAGTGGAGATGCGTGAGGCAAAAAATAAGAAAAAAGACCAGAGCTATTTTTTGTCGCTTGTTGATAAAAATAACCTGAAAAATGTATGTTTTCCATTGGGAGAGATAGAGGATAAATCCATAACTCGCAAGATGGCAGCGGAGTTTGGTTTACCCAATTTTGAAAAAGAGGAAAGCCAGGATATTTGCTTTATAAAGCACGGAAATTACAAAGAATTTTTGCATGAATTTTATTCAAATTTGAATCTATCGATACCCGGAGATATTGTATTGTCTGGAACAAAGCAAATTTTAGGAAAACACAATGGAATTGAAAATTATACAATTGGACAACGTCGTGGAATAGGTATTGCATATAATGAACCACTTTACGTTGTTAATGTAGACAGTAAATCAAATCAAATAGTAGTCGGCTCATCCAGCGCTTTATTGCAAGATGAGTTCACTTTGTTTTCCTCTAACTGGATACTGGATGTTGCCACTGCATTCGAGGCATTTGTTAAACTTCGGTCATCCTCCAAAAAGACCAAAGCCAGAATAACAAAAACTTCGACCGGCGCCACTGTTAAATTATTAGAAAAATCTACTACTCCAGTTACTCCCGGTCAAATCTGCGCTATATATAATTCCGCAAACGCCGTAATAGGCGGAGGCATTATTGCCAAAATTTGATCAATTATCTATCATATAAATACGGGAAGTAGCGCAGCCTGGTAGCGCACTTGCTTCGGGAGCAAGGGGTCGGCGGTTCAAATCCGCTCTTCCCGACCACTTTTTAGCTGCATTTTTCATATATTAATATTTCTTTATACCTGTTAGGTATATTCATAGAAGTATATTTCTTGGTTTGTATATTATCCGCCACGTCGTTTGCTTCTCTCCATCCATCTTTAGTTTTTATCCCAGCAATATAGTGACCGCCGGTTCGACTTACTACTTCCACAGTTGATACAAGTCGATACCTATGTGTTCCTATATCATCTGTCACTTCCATTTCTTCAGGAGCATTTATGTCTAAAATTTCGCTTGGCTTAGTCACGGTTGTCTCGCCAGCTAAGTTCGTTGTTGATTCATTTTGGGATTTATTTGCTTCTATTATTAATACTTGTGGCATTATAGTCAGGTTCTCGACCTCATTGTATGGTATCTCTTCTTTTGAATAGTTAGATAGTGCTGTCGCTCCTCCCAGTTGGGATAGTTTAATTATGGTTTCTTTTACATCTCCTTCTGCGATAATTTTATTATCGTTTGGTTGATTTTTCTCGTTCGTTATTATCTTGTGTTGCGTCATTTTTTTCCTTTATGAACTTTATTGTCTTTGCATCTATTCTTTTCGTTGGTTTTCTTTCTCCCCACTGTTCTAGTTCTAAATTTAAAGCATCTAATATTTGCTGCATTGCTACAGAAGCAGATGCACCGGTGTAAACGTCTCTTTTTATCTCTAAGTGTTGAATTCCATGGTTTTCAATAGCATTGAGCTCGTTTGTATAATCTACATTTTTACATAAACTGTAATCTACAAAACCATGCACAGCTCTGAATGCCCGCATTCGAATATTGTGTTGCATTGTCTCTATTAGTTCGTTTAAAGCTTTTGTGTAATTCTCATCGTTTTGTTTATTATATCCAGTGGCGCTCCTGTGTTTATCCATCGTCCCGTTTTCTATACCGTCAAAAAATCTTTTCAATGTTCGGCTTATAGAATATGTTGGAGTGCTTTTCCCATCTCTGCTTTGCCCTTTAGCCATTTTTAATTCGTTATACTTCGTCGCAAGAGTATCCACAACATATCTAATCGTCGGAGAAGCGTGCAATGCTTGCATTGTCGCATTAAAAAAGCATTTCGACGCAGTTAATGAGCAATCTACCTTGCCAAAATTTGTTAGATTATGCACATTTTGGAATGGCAATAATGCTGCGTCAAAATTTGCCAAGTATGTTTCGGATATCCTAGTGTATAAGTTCATATAGTTGTCGATATTTCGGAAACGTCCATACTTTGTCGCTATTTCATGAACATTTCCTCCATACATCCTTATCATTAGCGGAGTTGTAACATTTTTCCCCTCTATAGTAACGCATGCCCTAGCAATATAAAATACTCCTCCATGAACCAATGGGTTATAGTCATTTTCACAATTAGCTTCTGGGGCATATCTTTGCGGTCTGACCATGTCGCTTTGCGAATGTATTCGCTTAATATAATCGTGCAAATTCAACACTTTCGCATACTCTTTTATGTCGCTTACAGCTTTGTTTATCTTTCCTGAGAGGTTTGCTATATCTGATCCATCATAATAATTTTTCACAATTTTGCCGACCTCTTCTATTCCATCGTCTCCTATCATCTTTTTCCCTGTCAGATACCCATGGATAGCTTCCGCAAAATAATTCCAAAGTATCACTGCGTTCCAGTTTGAATTATCATAATTTGCTGGAGTTGTGTTTGCAAATTCGACAATTTGTATCTTTCCTTTCGGTGGCGTTGCTTTTGTTGCTTGAAAAAATTCATTTACTATATATTGGCAATCACTTAATGCTTGTCCAATAACATTATATATGGATTCATTATATTCAGCGGATGTATACCAATCATTACTGTCATTTTTTACTTTCACGCTTGCGTATGCTTGCCAAGCTGTTCTGGCAATGAAGTTTCCAAAGGCGTAATGAGTGGGTTTATATTGCGCCATACAACAGCAGGCATTCTGGTGGCTGGCTACGACTACAGCTGTCATACATGTTAACAATCCTGGGATTAATTTCATTTTGCTCATTTTTATAGGAAATGTCTCTTTTAATTTTAATCCAATATTATTTTTTTGTCAAGACATTGCCGATAAAAATGTTTTATAGCAAGCTATAGCGTATTTTTTAACGAAGTCTTTATTGCGAGAGTATCTGCTGATAATTTTGCCTTGCTTTATATATTCTTGCAGCAATTCTTTATCTGTTGTTTTTTCAATTTCTGCCAAAGCTTTTTGTTTTGCTTTTATATCCTTTTTATAATCGTTCTTTGTTTCAGAAGAAGCAAAACACTGCGCAGATATGGAAAAACACACCAACTTCTGAGCTAACTCGATTTGTTCTATCTCTTCTTTTTTGGGATGTCTTCCATAATATTCTTCCAAAAATTTTTTAAGCTTGTCTCCAACAATATTTCCCGAAAAAGTCAGATATCCAAGCTCTTCGATCACATTTGAACATCCACAGTGGTTGAATTTTATGAAATATATATTTCCATCCGCCGTTAACAAGACGCTACGAGGATTTAGGTAATTATGACAAAATCCCTTCGTAACTTTTAAAGACTTAAACATTTTCTTAAATTTACTATAGGCTTTATTAAACTCAGGAGGAGTTGCAATTTTATATTTCGCAATTTTATTGACGTATTTTTCTGTTCGTTGCAACAAATTTCGCGTCATTGTTTCATCTTTGCTTTTATATTCATGAAGTTTTCGAACAGCTTTTGCAAAAGCAATTAACACTTTATCATCCTGAATATCTTTGCATTTTAATGTTTTCCCGGGAACATATTCGCGAATATAACAATCATTTTCTGCCCCAACAGCAACTAATTTTGCACCAACTCCCAATTCTGACAGCGTCCGGAGCATCTCAATTTCTTTCTTCATATTTGCAAATTTATGCTTATTTGTAAGAAATTTAACTATATATTTCTTGCCATTTAGTTTGAATGAATAAATTTGCATCGTTTTTGTTGCCTTACCTTGCCTTTGCAAGGCTATTTGATCTGGTTTAACGTGCATCAACTCTGCGATAGCATTTGTTTGCTTATCTTCCATAGATATTGATATATTCGAAGACAAAAACACTGCGGTTAAGCAAATACCCAAATATCGTCGTGCTATCATGAAAAACAATCCCTCAACAAATCCCAAACTTTCTGGTTAAATTTTAACCCAAAATTAACGTCAACGCAATAGACTTACGTTGTGACATTTATTGATGATAAAAAACTTTCGAGCAATGACGTTAAATGATGTGGTTTTGGATTGGTTTTGTCTTATCAATACGAGAGGAGTTGGTTTAAAAACTTTTTGGGCATTGTTAAGCACCTATGAAACTGCGTCTGAAGCTTTAAAACATGTTGAGAACCCATTTTCAAAGTTGGAAGCTGAAAAACGTTTAAAACGTATGGATTGCGAAGTAATTTTGGCTAATGATAAAATATTTCCAAAGTCTCTGAAAAGGTCAAAATTTTGTCCTCCGATGTTGTTTTGCAAAGGAGATAAAAATGTTTTGTTTAGGCGAATGCTTGCGATTATAGGCGCTCGAAATGCTTCAATAAATGGACAAAAAATAGCACGAAATCTCGCACATAACTTGGCTGATAAGTTTGCGATAGTTTCAGGACTAGCGAAAGGGATTGATACAAACGCACATATCGGGTCGCTGGACGGCAAGCAATCAGCCGTTGCGATCGTGCCATTTGGCTTTGACAATATCTATCCGAAGGAAAACCAAAAGTTATTTGGCGAAATAGCTGAGAAAGGACTTGTCTTATCGGAGGTTCCATATGGAAAAGCGGTAGACCAAGGGATGTTTCAAGCAAGAAATCGTATTATTTCGCTAATCTCCGAGGGAATGATAGTCATAGAAGCAGCGTATAAATCTGGAACTATAGCAACAGCAACTATGGCGCTGGATTTCGGATGCGAAGTTATGGTCGTTCCTGGAACGCCAACTGATCCGCGAAATCTTGGTTCGAATTCGCTGATAAAAAATGGTTCAAATTTAATTCAAAACCATTTCGATGTTCTGGAAATTATGAACACAGCAGAAGAAATGCAAGGTATATCTAATCAGAAAGAATTGTTGAGTCAGGGCGATGAGCCGGAGCCTGGCAATAAAAAAGACGAACTGTTAGCACTTTTATCAGATACCCCCATTTCTTTGGACGAATTGGCACTGTATCTTCACCTTGATGTGTGTAAATTGACTTGTCTTGTTTCTGAATTGGAAATTGCGGGAAATATTTGTCGCAATTCAAACAACAAAATTATTTTGAATCAAAGTTAAAAAATGTCATTACCAAAGCAGTATACCCTTAACAAGCGATCTGTACGGATACATCAACACTATGAGGGACACAGGCAACGAGCGCGCCAAAAATTGCTGGAGCTTGGAGCAGATAAACTTCGAGATTATGAAATGGTTGAGCTGATGCTTTTTCTGATTTTTAAACGCAAAGATATGAAGCCATTAGCAAAAGAGCTTTTAATGCGATTTAAGAGCATTGATAAAATTTTGAGCGCGCCAACAGCTGAGCTCATAAAAGTTCCGGGAATTGGAGAAAAAGCTGCGGAAGCGATAAAAATCATAAATGGAATAACGCTATTGGCGCTTAAAAGCAGAGTTATTCATCGAAATCATATAAATTGTTTCGATGATGTTATTAAGTATTGCAAAATTAATATGAAAAATTTGATTACAGAAGAACTTCGAGTGTTATTTTTGAATGCTATTAACGAAATAATCGCGGATGAAATTATGCAAAAAGGTGATGTTAACACGGTCAATATTTATCCCAGAATGATAGCGCGAAGGTGCCTTGAGTTAGGAGCTGTTGGTGCAATACTGATTCACAACCATCCAAGTGGCGATCCAACGCCGTCGCGCGACGATGTGTTCGTGACAAAACGTATCACAGACGCTCTGGC
>JAFSTL010000080.1 GCA_017450545.1 Alphaproteobacteria bacterium | reverse complement strand
TTGTATTGCTGAGGTATATTCTTTCATTTTCTCTTGTTTTAAAAGTGTATCTTCAACAATCCGCAATGTATTATCTATATCACTGATATAGTGTAACACAGCATATTTAACGTATTCTTGCAGCATAACCCAATTCCAGTTTGCTGGAGAAAATGCTTTTATATTATATTCATCATAAGTGTCAGCAACGTAAGCCAAATTCTGCCTCTTCTTTTGGGCTAACTTTTTCTGGTTTAAATATTCTGTTATAGTTTCTTCTATTATATCTAGGCTTTTTTGATACTCTTCTGTGTGTAATCCAATTTTATCCAAAGTATCTTGACGTATTGTTTCTAGCATATCTTTATCTAGAACTACTTTTGGAATTTCACTTCCAATTCCATGTTGACAAGTTACCACACATCCCAGCAAAACTGATGTCAATAAAAACCTACGATTACGTATCACCGTATATGTCTTTCTCAAAATCACATCCCCATACGTTGCTATTATAACATACTTTGCGAGGAATTCACTTCAGCAATGCGATTAGTTCGTCGATAGACCCATTTATACGAAATCTGGCGAAGAGTGTCATAGAGATCGCTAGATTTTCAAGCGATCTTGTGACTACAATGGAGCATCGACGGAACGCTGCAAGCCAATGTCGCTGCCGTCAATTATTTCGTTCTATTGCTGAAGTGTATTTTTTAGATTTCGTCAAGTTATTTTGGGGAAAGAAATCTTTATAGCTTTCGTAACGATCGGAATAAACATTACTGTCGTACATCTTTATTAATGTTTTGGTATCACGACGTCCCAGTGCCCAACCGATGAGTTTTTCGCTTCGATGTTCAATAGTTTTCCTGACATTGTGGTTTCGATTTTCATCCATTTTCACCTCCGTACCCATATGAAATATCAGGTTTCTCTGGTATAAACTTGTCATGAATTTTTCGTATCCACCGCATTACACTATGCGTCGTTACCCCAACGATTTTGCCCGTAGCTCTCATCGACAAGCCCGACAAAAACAGTATCAGAGCCAAAATTTTATCTTTTTCGGGTTTGCCACGTGGCGTAGTTTTTGTATATTGATACCCACAAGTTTTGCACTTATACCTCTGATGTCCCTTCATATGCCCATTTTTATGCGCCGCTGTACAGCCACATTTTAAACATTTTAGTTCCATAACATCCCTGATAAATCATACTTTGCCTTATGAACTTACCATACTACATTGCTAAGGTGAATCTCTCGTTTATAAAAAACACTTGCATTGGGAAAAAATGTGTGGTATACTGGAATTAGAAATAGTATTTGAAGACTTCTTTAGGAGGACAAGAAAAATGAAATTCAACTTAAGTAAAACCAAGTATTCGGGGGGGGGGGCTATATTTAGCTAATACTGTATTAGCGTTATCTGTATTTGCGCAAAGCGGTATAGCTCACGAAGAATACTTCAGCAGACAAGATGTGTTAAATGTCTGTAATCAGATTAGTTGGCGCATTATTGCGAATAATAAAATCGTTGAAGCAAAAGAAGGCAGTTGGATTACTGACGAATATTATAGTGAATCAATACGCAATGTTATTGG
>JAFSTL010000011.1 GCA_017450545.1 Alphaproteobacteria bacterium | reverse complement strand
TAGTTGTTGAAAGCAAAGGAAAGTTGGTCTTCACAGGTCCCCAAAAATACAGCATAACCCACCAAATCACGTTTAAATCCGCTGGTTTACTTTTCTCAGCAAATCGCATCATATGCCTCAACGGCGCTACAATCGAATTCGGAGCATGAATTAAAAAATCGATTTTTCTTGCATTTCTTTGCAAGGCGCGTTACACTTGCGAAGTTGATGCTTTTTGGGTATTTCTTTAGGAACGGTGCATATTCCGGTTTTGTTAAAGGAAGTTATCGATATTCTGGCTCCGAAGAGTGGTGAGAGAGTTTTGGATTGCACGTTTGGAGGCGGGGGGCACACGAGCGCTATTTTGAATGCATCGGATTGTTATGTGTGTGCGATTGATCGCGATCCGGAGGCACGTGATAGGGCATTGCAACTCAAGAATACGTATAACGAAAGATTTGATTTTGTTCTTGCGCAGTTTTCTGAAATATCTGTTCTATTCTCTGATAAACAAAAATTTGACGCGGTTTTATTTGATTTTGGCGTTTCTTCATTTCAGTTAGATAAAGCAGAACGGGGTTTTTCGTTTTTAAACGATGCTCCGCTGGATATGCGTATGTCAAAAAATGGAATATCGGCGTATGACGTCGTGAATACTTTTTCTGAAGAAGATTTAGCTGATATATTATGGACTTATGGTGATGAAATACTATCCAGAAAGATTGCCTCTGCGATAGTTGATGCAAGAAAACTTCATCCGATAGGAACAACCCTGCAGCTAGCAAATATTGTGAGAGAAACAGCACGTTTTAAGCATGTCACAAAAAAACATTCCAAAATAGATATCGCGACAAAAACATTTCAAGCTATCAGGATATTTGTTAACGATGAACTCCGAGAAATTAGCACAGCTCTTGAAAATTTGCCTGAAATCTTGAACGATGGCGCGAGGATGGTTTTAATTTCATTTCATGCACTTGAAGACAGAATAGTAAAGAACTGGGCAAAATCGCAGCGAAATACTTTGCTTCCCATAAATGACTTTGTTGTGAGACCGACTTCGAAAGAAATTTCTGCAAATCCCCGGTCCAGGTCAGCAATTTTACGCGGTTTTTTGTATAATACAGCTGGGGATAGGCGCAAGAAAAGCGAGGATAAAGGTGAATAGAAGCGTCATCGTATCGGTGGTATTCTTGGTTCTTGTTGGTCTTTGCGTGTCACGCGTGAAATATGAAGTGGTATTTTTGAGAAATAAATTAAAGGAAATTGACAGAAAGATCGAAAAATATCAAGATGACATAAGGGTATATAATGCTGAATGGAGTTATCTGAATGATCCAAAAAGACTTAAGCGCCTTGCGATGAAGTATTTACCAAATTTAAGACCTACTGAGAACGCTCAAATAATAAGTTTTGACGCATTTATGGCGAGCGATTTTGAAAAGGCATTCACTCAAAACATAGCCCCCGTTATCGAACAGCACTCGCAACGGCGCACCATAGATGCCAGCAAAGCGTTTGGCTCATTTTTGGATGAAGCTGTCGGAAGAAACGGAGGTGTGATGCAAAATGGCTGAGCCTTTGTTAAGAAAGCTTTTCAGGTCACTTTTCGACGGCTTTGCTTTATGGCGTCATGCGAAGTCGCATTCGGTCGTTATGAAAGCATTGAGAGCGCGGGTGCTATTTTCTGGAGCTTGCGGAATTGTCATATTCTTCGTCATTACATACCGACTTGCCGACATCATGATAATAAGTAATGTCAGAACACAAGAACAAAGGACGTATGCGTCTGAAGAGATAGTGCAGAAAGCTGATATAGTTGATAGAAATGGGGAACTGATTGCAACAAGCTTAACGACTGCATCTTGTTACGCTGACCCATCGGTTGTTTTAGATATTGATGAGACAGCAGAAATACTCTCTAAAATAGAAGGAATGCCAAGTGCGGAAAAGATAAAGTTTAAATTAAGTGATAAAAATAAGCATTTTGTCTGGATAGCAAGACATGTGACGCCTAATATACAAGAAAAAATTATGGATTTAGGACTTCCTGGTATAAAATTTCAGAAAGACTATAAACGTATATATATACATGGAAATTTATTTGCACATACAATCGGATATTGCGATATAGATGGAGTGGGTATGTGTGGATTGGAGCGGTGCTATTCAGACAAGTTAAAAGAAAAATCGGTTTTAGATAAAAAGCTTGTAACCACATTAGATTTAAGGATACAGTCTATTATTTATGAAGAACTAAAAAAAGCTATCGATAAATATAATGCCAAGGGAGGAAATGTGATATTGATGAAAACTAACGGTGAGATATTAGCAATGGTATCATTACCGGATTTTGACCCAAATAATTTGAAAAAAGTGAAAATAGAGAATATGTTTAATCGAAATACATTAGGAGCTTTTGAGCAAGGCTCTATTATGAAGATATTAAATGTAGCGATTGCGCTGGACTCTGGTTCAGCAAGACCGGGAAGCGTATTTGATGCTAGTGAACCAATAAAGATAGGACGATATAAGGTAACCGATTTTAAAGGCAAGCATCGTCCCTTAACTTTAGCGGAAGCATTTGTGTATTCGTCGAATATAGCTTGTGCAAAAATGGCTCAAGTTTTTGGAACAAACGTGCAACGAAAGTATATGCAACATTTTGGTATGCTTGGAAAACCTGAAATTGAGATTTTGGAATGTGGACATTCGATTGTCCCTGCGTGTTGGACAGAGACGACTGGCATGACCATATCTTATGGATATGGTTTGGCAACGACGCCCTTGCAACTTCTGACAGCAGTGACATCGATAGTTAACGACGGGATAAAGATACATCCCACATTGCTGAGTGGGCAAAGAGGCAAACGCAGTACTTCTGAGCGGGTTGTTTCAAGTGAGACCTCCGAATTGGTCAGAGAGCTGATGCGAGCAGTCGTATGCTTTGGAACTGGCAAAAAAGCAGCACTTGCAGGCGTAGGCATAATAGGAAAGACCGGCACTGCATATAAAACCAAAGGAAAAGGATATGGGGCGGCTGGGAACCGACAGCGTATAACAACATTTATTGGCGGATTTCCAAAAGATAAGCCGCAATATATGATGCTTGCATCACTAGACGATCCGCAGGCAACATCAGAGACTTTTGGATATGCGACAGCTGGATGGAACATAGCTCCGACAGCGCGCCATATTTTCGAGCGGATAGTCCCCATTCTGAGCAACGGCAAACCTCAGCACGAATCTCCGCTGAAGGTTGCAAAATATCTAAAATTAGATTAATGATTTCCTGGAGTGATATCGGAATTGTAATTGCTTCACGTAATTATGGCGAAAAATATAGATTGGTAACTATATTTACCAATGATTATGGAAAGGTGCAAGCAATGGCATATAAATCGCGTTTACCTAATTTTTGCAATTTTTCACAGGTGAATATCAATCATAATTCGCGGACAGCAACGTCAATCGGTTTTTGGAGACTTTGTTCTGAGAAGCAACCTTTGGGTTTGGTGCACCGAGCTCATTTACTTGTGTGTCAAAGTATATGTGTTATGTTGAATAATGTGTTACCGTTAAACGATCCACATTTACGATTGTTTGAGATAACAAATTATATAGCTTCGCACATTGTTCAATTTACTGAACGAGAAATTCTTTATGTATATGTCTATTTTGAAACAGTATTATTACGAGAATTGGGATTTAGCTCAGAAATACCCAATATGCCCCCCTTAGATGACTTTCATCAAATACGAGACATTATTGAGATGCCTATTATTCAAAATAATACATATAACATATTAAGAACGATCGAACGAATTATTAAAGATAATCTTACAAACATTGATAATTTTTATAGAGATGCAATATTACAAATGATATAAAAAAATATTGATAAGACTGAACTTTATCGGTAAAATTAATACAGTATTTAGTTAGTGATTTTCTTGAAGGGAAAAATGAATTAAATGCTCCTCGCGTTGTATGAAAAGATATGATATCCTAAAGATAGGTATGAGATTTTTTCGAAAAGGATAAAAAAATGAAGTACAAAGTAAGCAAGAATAAGTGTTTAGGCGGAGGGCTATATTTAAAATGTACGATATTAACGTTTGCTACTATAGCTTATGGTGGCGCCGTTGGCGCGCAATATTTGAATGTTAAAGACGCTATAAACCGATTTAATCAGTATAACTGGCGAGTTATCGGAGCTAACAAGATCGCCGAGGCTCATAAGGATAGCTGGATTAAACAAGAAAAGTATGGTGATTCGATTATAAAAGTTATAGGCGAAGCTATTGCAAATTGCGTAACAGGCATGGGGGAATTTGAAGCAAGAGGAAAGGCAGACACAATCGTGTTCGCTGTAACTCCTAAGGACATAAATTACAGCGAAGAAAATTGGAACGCTGTTGTGTTGTGGAATTATTTGAACATACTAAAGTATGATCGCATGAGCAATACAAAACGTGAGAAAGAAACGATATGGGACGAAGTATACCAAAATGTATTCACTCATTACGACACCACTTACCATATAAATGATCTGGACTGGAAAATAAAGCGTGCTATAAGCGATATAAAAGAATATTCAAAAGCACTGAATTTGGAAGAGGCGATGCAACAATTTATTACAACATACAAAACGGTGAAAGATCGGGCTGTATCTGAATTTACTGGACTACCAAGTGATAGAGAAAAACGGTATTTTATTTCTCCTGATATAGAAATTTACAGTTCACACCCGGCTAGAGAAACTAACAGTTCTATGCATGGTGAAGACTATATTATTTCACAGAAAAATTTTGAATGTGTATCTGGCGACATAATCAAAAAACCTCTAAAAATAGAAATAGGTTCTGCTCTGTATTATGTGTATGTCCTATCTATTAGGTATGGAGGATATGCCCAATTCACAAGGAATAAATTCGCTTATTCGTGCGATATAATAACTAAGGTTGAAAACAGGAATGAAGTAGAATTGCCGATACGAGAAAACGAAAACTTATCTCGCGAGGAAGTAGAAGCTGTATGCGAAAAAGTTCTGAAAATTTTATGGACAAACGATTGCATAAATACCCTAGACATAGCACGACCGCCATTCAAACCAGACATACCACCTTTCAACGAAAAGGAATGGAGGCGAGATGTGTGCAAACTGACGTTTGATGAGGCAATCGAACAGACAAGGAAGGATCCAAACGGACAAGCAGCAAAAGTGCTTAACAAAATATTGTTAAAGGGAGCAAACGAAAGCCGAAACTGAGAGTATCACGTTTTTGCATTGCACTATATTCAGGCGGCGGCGCCTGAATTTTTTTGCCTTCTGGATTTGTTTGTGATACCATGGAAGCGGATGTAAGTGTAATGTATTTTTGTTATGCAAGTAATTTTGATAGAGAAAGTTGGAAAGCTCGGCGGAATCGGGGATATTGTTGATGTCAAGCTCGGGTTTGCGAGGAATTTTTTGTTGCCCAAGCGGAAGGCGTTGCGGGCTACCGATGCAAATTTGGAATATTTCAAGTCCAAAAAAGCGGAGATTGAGGCAAATAACCTGAAAGCGATGAAAAACGCAGAAAAAGTTGCTTCAAAGTTGAGTGGAGTTTCGATTGTTTTAACAAGACAGGCAAGTGATTCCGGATTTTTGTTTGGTTCAGTGAGACCTAGCGATATCGTGGAAGCTTTGGCAGAGCAAGGGCATGCGGTATCCAAAGGACAAGTCGTCATACCGGCTCCGATAAAAACTATTGGAACATATAAGGTTGGTATATCGTTGCATCCAGAGGTATCCGTGGACATCGATGTTAGGATTATGACAGCTCAAGAACAAACGGCGAGTGCAGAAATATCTTCAGAAGAAGAAAGTGGCGAAGAGTAGTTGCTAGCATTACTTGAGATATTCCAACAAATTTTCGATTAGTCGCTGTCTGCCGGTCTCGATGACATCGGCAGATAGCTCGATTTCTTTATAGATAAACTGTTCCTTTTCCGGAGCAAATAGATTTATGAGTTGGATGTTTCGTATTGGTTTGTTGATATTGGCAAATCCGTGATTTTCTGCAATAATGCAGAGTGAGAGCAGTGACGCGCTGCCTTCATATAGGATCTTTTTGCTTGATTGGCTTTGCGAGAACTGCAAACTAACAAACTTTGCTTGCGGTTCCAAAATGATGAGCTCAGCTTCTCCGAAAAGATTGAAAGAAATTTCGGGAATAAATAATTCACAATACGCATCACATATATATTCGGGAATATGTTTAAATTTATCAGCAAGCCACGAATACAGTTGACGAGCTTTATGATACGCAAAAAAATCTAACTCTTTTATGTTATTCAACAAATCTTCGACCGGTTTATTCGCAAAGAAGCTTTTTGCAATATTTTTGAAATGTTTTCGAATTTCATATGCTTTTTTATCTTTTATGGGAGGAGTTAAACCTAAAATTTTTGTTATATAGAATTTTTCCGGATTGCTTATTAACAACTCGACATCCCTGACATCGAGGCAGCGTCTTATCTTAAAGTGCGGCATAGACTGTTTCGAGACCGTAGACACCGGCGCTTCAGGCAATGGTATGGTCTTCAGTTGCAGCTGGCTTTTCTCTGCAATTGCTTCAAATTTAGCCATCAAATGACTTTTCTTGCTATTTTTTCCCTCAGACTTAGCTGCCCAAATTAAGTGAGTCACCTTACTTGAAGAAATGCCATAATAAAACAATTCTTCACAGCAATTATTCTTGCTATTTAATCCAATTTTTTCTCTCAAAGCTCTGTGTAACCAAAAATGTCCGGCATCCTGCTGTTTCCAAGACGTTTCATCCAATTCAGAATATATGACTATTCCATTTTTACGTATCTTGCCAATTTCATTCGGCTGAAGGATTGAAATTTTACTGTTAGTTACATTATTGTTCTTCACGATGATATCAGCAAGTTCATTCTCTATTTGTTTTATTTCCGACTTAGAATTATTCGGAAAGTGTTCGTGAATTAATTCTATATATTCTAATGATATATCATCGTTTCCATAGTTTGAAACGTAATCAATGTTTTCAACTGTTAAGCGCATGGCAATATATCGCGTAAAGTGGCGAGTAGGAGAAACTATTGAGATATATTCATCTATATGTTGAGATATTAGACGTATAATTAAATCTATTTCATCATAAATGTTTTCACAAGATGCTATGGACACTTTATCAATCAAGTCTTGCATATTTATAGAGCAAGTTGCCGTAGGTATTTCAAAAGTCGTTTCGAGTTCTGGAGTATCTTCGATGGTCAGTTCCTCGGAATGCTCCGCGCAATACTTTGCTGCAGTCTGCAATAATTGCAGACGCCGTTTCCAATGCTCAGGGAAAAACTGATTCGATTCAAATTCCAATTCAGACCATTCTATTCCGGATTTATTTAACTTATTTATAATATTATCTAGATCTTTTGCAATACGGATATTTTCTATAATTTTATTTGTTTTATAATAATCTTCAATCAACTTTGCAAAGATAAGTATCCTTTTTAATTTTATAATCTCACTTGAAAACATCAGTAATTATACTTGGAGATTGATTTTGAAATAGTATTTTATGCACTGTTTCACAAATTGGCAATTTAACATTATTTTGTTTCGCTAATGATATAATTTGCGGAAGTGTGTCATATCCTTCACAAGTCGAATTCTTCAAAATTTCTTGTATTTGCGTCCCTTTCACTATTTCTATACCCATGGATGTATTTCGCGAAGTTGCGTTAGATGCTGTCAAAACCAGGTCTCCAAGACCGCAAAATCCGTAAAATGTTTCTTTTTGCGCACCTAAACTCAAACCTAACTTAGCCATCTCTGCAAGAGCCAGAGCAACAAGCGTCGCATGGGCATTTTCCCCTAAATTTAATCCATAGGCGATACCGCAAGCGATTGCTGCGACATTTTTTACCGAACCGGCAACTTGCGCTCCGACTATATCATCAATAGGATTGAGACGGAAACTATCGATTGTTAACTCTTTTGCAAATCTGTTCGCAACATTTATATCACTTGACGCTATATCTGCGTCCGATATTTTCCCGTCAGCCAATTCTGTTGCAAAGTTCGCTCCAGCGAGGTATGCAACATTTGATGAAGGTAACTTCTGGCAAAATAAATCATAAATAAACGAAGAATCATACAAAAGTCCTTTTGAACAGATTATAATATCAGTTGTGTCTATTTGTGATATAAGCTCTTCTAATATATCAGGCGTAGGCTTAAGAGGGAAGCACCAAAATAAATAATCATATTGCTGCGCTTTTGCATTTGTTGTTGAATCTATCTTAATATTATCTGGAATAATATAATCATTTAAAAATTCGTTAATACGGGTCGTTGCCATAGTTTTTACATGCGCATCAAAACACGAAAAGAGCGTCACATCGAATTTATCGCGATATACGAGAGCCAAAGCTGTCCCAAAAGCACCTGCCCCCAATATTCCAACAGATTTCTTTTTCGACATTATCTCCTCGCAGACATATTGATGTTCAATTCACAACCAAAGCCGATTCTACTTCATAACGCTCATTTTTTCAAGCTCGAAAGTATGCTGAAAGATTAAATCTCAGACAACGAGCATCGAGGCGCAGTCTTAGAATCTAATGGAGAAACAGGAAATCCTGCTTTGTGTCTTTCAATAGCTGTCCAAGCAATCATAGCTGCGTTGTCTGAACATAGATGCAAAGGCGGGGCATAGAACTGCAGATGGTGCTTCGACGCAAATGAGAGCAATTCTTTCCGTAGTGCCAGATTTGCGGCAACACCACCGGCAACAACTACGCTTAGGGGATTTGCGCGACACATCTTAAACGCTTTTGCAAGCTGGTTGATGATAAATTTAACAACAGTTTGCTGAAATGAAGACGAAATATCACACTTATCTTGGTCATTTAAATTTGTCAGTGTTTCAATTTGCAACTTGACCGCAGTTTTAATACCAGAAAATGAAACATCACAGCCAGGACGCCGTTGAAGAGGAATTGGAAATTTGAAGCGCCCAGGATCCCCATTTTCTGCGTGGCGCTGTATGACCTGTCCGCCTGGATACCCGAAACCTAGCATTTTTGCGACTTTGTCAAAACATTCGCCAGCCGCATCGTCCAGCGTTTTTCCAAGGATTTCATACTTTCCAACGCCTAAAACTTCCGCAAAGAAGAAGTGTCCGCCCGAAGTTAGCAACAACAAAAATGGAAATTCAACGTCGTAGCATAGTCGACACGTTAACAAATGTCCCTCGAGGTGATTTATCGCCATATACGGTTTTCCGGTTATCGCGCAGATTGTCTTTGCGCACACAGTCCCCACCAGCAATCCTCCTATGAGACCTGGACAAGCTGTTGCTGCCACTATATCTATGTCTTCTATCTTGCATTTTGCTATTGACAATGCCTCATTTATGACTTTGTCAATAACATCAACGTGACACCGCGCGGCAAATTCAGGAACAACTCCGCCGTATTGCGCATGTACATTGATTTGTGAATTTATCACATTAGATAATGTACGCTTGCTCGGTTCAATTGCATCGCACACGACAGAGGCAGCAGTTTCATCGCAACTTGACTCAATTCCAAGCACTTTCATACAAAATACTCCTGTTTCCACGAAATACCATCCTGTACCCATAATTTTTGGTCTGTAAATCCACTATCCTTATATTTTTGCGAACGTCGCTTGGCGCTATTCATGGTGTCTTTACTAAAGACATCAACTATTTTGGAGAAATTGGTAATTTCAGGATTATTTGATATGTCAAGCCCATTATGCAAAATACAAGTCGGATTGTTCAAAAATGTAATTTTTGTTGCGAACCACACAAAACAAAATATTGCATCTTCGGGGGAAATTGTTGTTCTATTGCCACTCGGAATAAATGAAAGTTGAACCGACGTCCAAAGTTTTGAATTATAAAAATTCACTTCATCGTCATTATCACAAAGGAATAAAATACGTTCACGTTGCATATACATTTTTTCGATAAGTTTATATGCTATCGAAAAAAAATCAGACTGAATGGCGTAAAAAATTACACTTGCGTTAGACATTTTCTTTCAACTTTCTGTGCAATTTTGTCAAGAACAGCATTTATAAATTTAACTGATTTCGCATCCAAAAAATCCTTTGCTATTTCAACATATTCATTTATTATTACAGGAATATCTGTTTTCTCATAAATCATCTCTACTAAAGCAGTTTTTATAATACAAATCTCGACAGGCTGAGCATTCGAGATTAGCGCATTATTTCCGAGTGAGGTCTCAATAATTTCATCCAAATTCGCATCTTTAGAAAAATTACTGACATTACTGACAAGCCTTTTGAAAAACTTCACATTTGTTTCTTTTGGCGCATACGTATTCACAAACTCGTCAACATCGCTTGGGGAAAACGCTGTATCTCCGGTCATATGTATCTTATACATAAACTGAACGGCGACGAAGCGGGCCATTGTCTTGGAAATTATTCCCGTCGAACTGGACATTGTTTATAAGTCGACTGTACACAACACTGTCTCTTATAGCACAAATGCAGAAATATTCCAAGCTGAGATTATCTCAGCGTCAAAACCGCCATCTTTACAACTTAAAAAATAAATGCCTTCCGATCTGCGTCGTCGAAGTTTGTCCGCGTGCCCAGTACGGCGGTTTAGATAAAGATGTGCTGTAATAATGATTTGCACCATTTGTAATATCAGGCAATTCATTGCGCACAAGTTGGTTGGCAATACTTACACAAATGCGGTATATCGGGTCTGCGCTTGGAATATTTTCGACAATTTTTCGATTTGGATCTCCTTCGTTCCAGCACGAAAATTGCAACGGCTTTAGGCAAACCGCCGATATTGGCTCTTTGCTTGCTCGACTTCGGTTCATAATAACGTGCCCGATAGCCTCAAGCGCAGCACGACCGCAATGGTTATACTCTCCACGCGCTTCGCCATATATTGTTTTTGCCATTATTTTTATGTCATTATTCATGATAACCTTTCTTTCTAAAAAATGTTAATGATTTAAAAACAAAATTTATTTATCAGTAAAAGGGACTTTATGACACCCTCCCGATAATTTCATTATATCACAATCGCACGGCTTGCTGCAAATTATCCGGCCTTAAGCGTTTCAGTCACCTGCGAATCGCTATCATCCTCGCTGTCTTTGAGCATATATCCGCGCCCCCAAACAGTTTCTATGAAATTTAATCCTCCGGTTAAATCCGCTATTTTTTTTCGCAATTTGCAAATAAAAACGTCCACAATTTTTACTTCAGGTTCATCCATTCCGCCATAAATGTGATTTAGAAATACTTCTTTTGGCAATACTGTTCCTTTTTTTAGAGCCAACAATTCCAATATAGCGTATTCTTTTGATGTCAATTGCATCTCGACGCCATATATTGTGACGCTTCGGCGCTTGGTATCTATGCTGATCGGGCCAACTTTTATGACTTGGGAAAAATGACCTGAAGAGCGACGTATGACTGCGTTTATCCTAGCAAGCAATTCAACTTTGCTAAACGGTTTCGTCAAATAGTCATCCGCGCCGATGGAAAGGCATTTTACCTTGTCGTCGATGGCGTTTAATCCCGACAAAATCACGACAGGCGTGCTATTTCTAATCGCCCTGATACGGGACAAAATTTCAAATCCATCAATATCTGGGAGCATCAAATCCAGCACTAGCGTATCGTAATCATAAAATTTCAGCATACCCAACGCCTCAGAACCGGTCGACGCAATATCACAAGAATATCCTTCATCGGCACACGCCGTTTCAATCCTTTGTGCTATGCTGCCTTCATCTTCGACAACCAGTATTCTCATAATCGAACTCTAACAGCCATCATCCCCTACCTAAGATTTTAGCAAACTTTGTTGCACATTGTTGCCAGATATCCCAAAAAATCCCCAAAATTTTTAGCAAATTTTTTTTTGGATTTTTGAAACAATTTTTGAGACAAAGCTAGCAAGCCTGCGTTTTTCGATTTCCTTTTGAAAAGATGGCGTGTTGTGAGGTATACTGCGAGATGGTTGCAAATAGTGCCAAAAGTTTGTATGGATATTGTTAGCCTCGAGAATATTAAAATTTCAAATGCTTCTCCGTTTGTTTTTATAGGGGGACCTTGTGCGATTGAGTCGCTGGAGCATTGCCTTTTTATGGCTCAGAATATCAAAAATATTTGTGATAAGTTGAAGATTAGTTATATATTCAAGTCATCGTTTGATAAGGCTAATCGGAGTAGTTTCTCAGGAAAGCGCGGTGTTGGCATTGACCAGGGACTTGACATTTTATCTGAAGTTAAAAAGCAAGTCAGCGTTCCTGTTTTAACCGACGTACACTTGCCAGAACAATGCAAAAAGACCGCTGAGGTTGCCGATGTCTTGCAAATACCAGCTTTTTTGTGTCGTCAAACAGATTTGCTTAGGGCGGTTGCAGAAACTGGAAAAGCAATAAATGTCAAGAAAGGACAGTTCATTTCGCCAAGCGATATGAAAAACGTTGTTGCAAAACTCGAACATTTTGGTGCAGAAGATATAATGCTGTGCGAAAGGGGGGCGTGTTTCGGATATAACAATTTGGTTGTTGATATGCGTGGGTTGCCGATAATGGCAAAGACTGGATATCCAGTGATATTTGATGCAACGCATTCGGTTCAGTTGCCATCGGCGAATGGCGAATGCTCCGGCGGAGAGCGTGAATTTGCACCATTCTTGGCGCGTGCAGCTATCGCGATTGGAGTTGCGGGAATTTTTATGGAGGTGCACGATAATCCAGAGACGGCACCGTGTGATGGGGCAAATATGGTGTATCTGCGGGATTTGGAACAGATTTTGACTGAGCTTGTCGCACTTGATAAAATATCGAAACAGTATATACGGAGAATTTAATGAATTATAACGAAAATTTAAAGAGACTTAGAGACAAATTAGATGCTGTTGGCGCTGATGCCGTCTTAGTTTCAATGAATAATTTTTTCGGAAATTTTGATGCGGAATACTCTGGTATTGCTTCAATTTCAGGATTTACCGGCTCCAACGGTCGAGCAATAATTTCGAAGAATAGAGCTATTTTATCAGTCGATGGAAGGTATACAAAGCAAGCTAGCGAGCAAACGGACAATGCCGTTTGGGAAATAAAAATGTATCCGGAATTTGATACAAATGCCTTGACAGAAGAGATATTAAAGCCGAGTCAAATGCTAGCTATAGGCGCATTTTCAATAACTTATAAATCGTATTTATCGCTCTTAAATGCTTCGGAGAAATTCGGTTTTTTAGTGAAAATCCTGGATAAGTTTTTATTGTCAGAGCCGAAAAAATCTTCGAAGAATATATATTTGATAGATAATGACCGAAAAAGCAGGATATTGCGCATACAAGAAACGTTAACGAATGATGAAATTGCGCTTTTAACTGATAGCGCCGTAATTGGCTGGATATTTGGTGTTAGGTGTGCACCAAACGCTGAAAAATGTGTATTACCAAATTGTGTTGCCGTAATACCACATTATGGCAAACCTATGCTATTCAGTGATTTAATGCTAGAGAACAAATGTAATGAGTTCGAGTTTTTTAATATCGAACAATTTGAAAATGTCACTAAAGGATTGCCAAAATCTGAATTTGTTTTGGATTATTCGCGAACAAGTTTATATTTTCCTGAAGTGTTGCAACGCAATGGATTTTCCATCAAGCAAGCCCAAATAAATTATGGAATGTTCGAAGCAATAAAAAGTGAAGTAGAAATAAAGAATATGAAAATCGCTTGTGAAAAAGCGTCGCTGGCATTTATAAAAACCCTGGCATTTGTAGAAAATGTTACAAATACAAGTGAAGTTGAAATAGCTGAATTTTTCGAAAATGAACTTAAAAAATATGATGATTTTGTTTCTTTAAGTTTCAATTCGATTTCCGCATTTGACCAAAACACCTCGATTGTGCATTACAATCCTATGACGCATGGTAATAAAAAAATTGATAGTGATGGTTTATTTTTGTTTGACGCGGGAGCTCATTTTAAAACGGCAACAACAGACATGACGCGAACTATATACCGTGGCGTTCCAGCCTATGGGACAAAAAAGATTTACACATCCATCCTGAAATCTGTTATACTATTTTCATCAGCGAGGTTTCCAGATAAATCAAAGGCTTATTCAATCGATGCAATTGCGCGGTTTTTCGTTTGGAACGAGGGGTATGATTACCACTTCGGGACAGGGCACGGCGTCGGGAGCTTTGCGAATGTTCATGAACACCCGCGAATATCGTTTAATTCGAACGAAGAGATAACTGGAAATATGGTTGTTACTGTCGAACCTGGAATTTATAGCGAAGATTTCGGAATTCGACTGGAAAACATGCTCCTGACAAAGCTAGCAGCAGCGCCTGGATTTATCGAGTTTGAAACGCTGAATTTTATACCGTTTAGTCAAAAGTTAATTGACAGCGATATGCTCAGCAATGTTGAACGCGATTGGCTGAACGAATATCACCAAAAAATCTTCGACAAATTCGCCAATTGTTTGAGCGAAGATGATGTTACGTTGAATTGGCTTAAAGAAAATACGAGGAAAATATGAATATAAAAAATTTTGAAAATTTTAAACAGTTTGTTAATGAGCGCGGGAACAAGCGGTGCATTATCAGGTGTGACCTGAATTTGCCGTCTGACATAGAGGATTTATCGCGAGTGTATGCCGTCAAAGACACGATACTTTCTGTCGCGAGCATGGGGCTTCAGGTTATTCTTATTTCGCACTACAAGCGCCCGAAGCCGGAGGATGTTGACAATCCAAAATTTTCGTTAAAGCAAATCGTGCCGAGTGTATCAAAAGTGCTTGGGCGGGATGTGGCTTTCGAGAAGCGGTCAATATTCGACATCGAGCCTAGTGAGATTACTGCAGCGATAACTTTGCTGGAAAACCTGCGATTTTACGAAGGTGAGACGAAAAATGATGACGCTCTGGCGCAACGCCTGGCGCAATTTGGCGATGTTTATATAAATGATGCGTTTTCGGTGTCTCACCGTGCGCATGCTTCTGTTTGCGCGATAACTAAACACCTGCCGTCGTTCGCTGGGTTGTCGATGATGCGAGAAATCGAAGGGATAACGAAAGCTACAGAGAATATTGAGCGCCCTTATACTGCAATTATTGGCGGAGCAAAAGTTTCGACAAAAATTGATGTGCTAAAGAAGTTGTCTTTAGAGGCGGATTATTTGGTTATTGCTGGGGCTATGGCAAATACGTTTTTAGCAGCGCAAGGACACGATATGAAGAAGTCGTTGATTGAGCCAGAACAATTTGAGACAGCACGTGAGATTATGGCGAATGCAGAGGCTGAACTTATATTGCCGACTGACTTTGTGGTATCTCCGAACGTTGAGACAGATGGAGTACAGTGCGATTTAGCCGACATTCCTGACGATTGCGGATGTTTCGATATAGGGGGAAAATCGACGGCACGTATCACAGATGTAATTGACAAATCACGCACTTTGCTTTGGAACGGCACACTTGGATTATTCGAATGTGCTAATTTTCAATATTCCAGCGAGATTGTATCAAAACACGTCGCTGAGTGCACACAGAACGCCGGACTGGTATCAATCACCGGCGGTGGGGAGACCATAGCGTCGCTCGGTGAATACAAATCCGATATGACATTTGTCTCAACAGCCGGTGGCGCATTTTTGGAGTACATCGCAGGATACGATCTTCCAGGAGTTATGGCGCTGCAATAAAATCTCGCCGTTGCTAGGCATTCTGCTTGGACGGGGTTTGGTGAATATTATCTGCAACATAGGTGGTTACGCTATTCCTCATCCTCCAAATCAAAATCACTGAGTTCCAAGTCGTCCCTGTACAATCTTAGGAGTGCTTTTGTCATGTCATCCATGCCATCCAGCATTTTCATTAAATCTCTAATGTTGTATGTAATGCACATAATTTTGGGCGTATCACCTTTATGTTTTGTATCATATACCACAGTCGAGTAAAAACTATTCGTAAACAAAATATCGTCTGCCGTCGTCCGAGTACATCATGGATACGTTATTTTTTCTTCATACATTTTCCAGATGTTTGAAATTCTGCTAGGTTTGTCGCAATTGCGCAAAAGCATGGAAAATTAACTCGGTGTACGTTGCTTGGTATAATATAAGCATGAAAATGCAATATATTTTTACACATGTCCTCGAAAAAGCAGATATTAGTTGGTGATATAAAGATTGGTGGTGGAGCGCCAATTTCAGTTCAGACTATGACTAATAGCAACACTGAAGATGTGCAGGCGACGCTGAGGCAAATAGAGCATGTCACTGAGTTGGGATGTGATTTGGTGCGAGTTTCCTGCCCGACGCCTGAATCTACGACTGCGCTGAGGAAAATCGTGAAACATTCGCGAATTCCAGTCATAGCAGACATACATTTCAACTATAAGCGAGCGATTGAGGCGATAGACGCTGGCGCAGCATGCGTCCGTATAAATCCGGGAAATACGCCGAGCAGTGGCATAAAAGAAATTGTTAAAGCGTCTCAGTTGAATAATACGGCAATTCGGATTGGCATAAATTCTGGTTCACTTGAGCAAGACATACTGGAGCGATATGGCGAACCATCGACTGACGCGATTGTTGAAAGCGCAGTATTGCATTGTCGCAAACTAGAGGAACTGAGTTTTCATAATTTCAAAGTAAGTGTGAAGTCGTCAGATGTTAAGACTGCTATTGATGCATATCGCAAACTTAGTCGGTTAATTGATTATCCATTGCACCTTGGAATAACAGAGGCAGGCACATTTCTGCCTGGCGCAATAAAATCAGCGATAGGAATTGGTTCACTTTTAGCTGATGGCATAGGGGACACGATACGCGTTTCGTTGTCGTCTGACATATCAGACGAAATTTTGATTGCGCAACAAATACTCAAATCTTTGAAATTATTGAAAAATAGTGTCGATATAGTTTCATGCCCGACTTGTTCAAGAACGCTAATCGATGTTATAGGTATTTCCAAAACGCTAAATGAATACTGTTCTCATATGCGAAAAGAGTTGAGAATTTCCGTTCTAGGATGTTGTGTCAATGGTGTTGGCGAGGCAAAACACTCCGACATAGGTATTTATGGTTTCAAAAAAGGCATTGCTAAGATATTTCTCAACGGTCAGGAGGTCTCAACACTTGACGAGCATGAAGTCATCGAGTATGTCAAGGCGCTTATTGCTGAGGCAACTTAAATTTCGTGCTTTTTTCGCGAAGTTGAATAAACTAAAAAATCCTCGCAATAAGTCCTCCGACGACGATAGATATCATGAATGATGTGCTCCATAAAACCCCAGCGAGGCGCCATCCAAGCTCTTTTGAAATAACTACAATTGAGTTTATACACGGTACAAATAAACTTATTATAACAACTGATGTGAATAATTGTGTATTTGTTAAATTTTGTGATATATTAAGAACCTCCAGTGATGACATGTCCCTTCGAATAATGCCCATAACGAACACATCTGAGAAAGACTTTGGAAGTTGAAGCCAGTTTTCTACTAGCCACGAAAGTTTATTCTCAAGCCAAACAAGTGCTCCATATTTATATAATATAGTTATAAAAATAGAACTTATAGAAAATACTGGGAAGGTCTCAAGGAGAAAATCTCGAACCCTGTAAAAAGTTTTCTTATAGCAATTCTTCATATCCGGGAGTCTAAGCGTGGGAAGTAGCATCGAAAACTTAGTTATAGCCCCCGGAATAAATTGTTTTATCAAAACTCCACTTATGACCATAAATCCAAGAATAATAGCGATATACGCAAGCCAGTATCCGAAGCTCGTGATTTTCGACAGCATGGAAAAAATTATCCCTTGTTGAGCCGCACACGGAATAGTTAATGCAATTAAAGACGTCGCAATTATTCGCTCTTTCCTCGTTGCTAATATGCGTGTCGAAATTGTTCCCATAACTCCGCATCCAAAACCAAGCAACATCGGTATCACGGCGTCTCCATTCAGCCCCATAATGTTGAAGAATTTTTTTGTCAAAATCGCCATACGTGGAATATACCCCGTGTCCTCCAAGCATGCCATTATTATATAAAATCCAGTAATTAAAGGAAGCAATATACCAATAATAGATTGTATAACCATTGTTAAAATTCCAAATTCTCCAATCAGAATGTCTGAAAATATGTTGCTTCCGAATAATCTTTGCACCATAGAGGTTACAAACGGAACGTAGTGCTGTTGCATACCCTCGACCAAATAATCAACGATAGTTCCAGAAACAAAAATACCTAAAAAGATAAACAATATATATAATATGGCAATGAATACTAGCCACCCAAACACAGGGTGAAGTAAAAATTTGTCCCATTTGGAAAATGTATTAGATGGTGGCAATGCAGAAATGTTGTTTAAACAAATATTGTCACTATGCGTATTTATTCCGCAAATATCTATTCCATTAGAAGTAATTTCTCTTATAATTTCCGCTTTTCCGATGCGTTTTGTCGCAACTGTTTTTATTATTGGAATATTTAATTGTTGTGATAATTCATCATAATTTATTTGCCTCCCATGTTTTTTAGCTTGGTCAACTTGATTTATTACTAACACAACACGATAATTCTGATTTAATAATTGTTTTGTCAAAAGCAAATCATTTTCAATAGTCATTGCATTAACAACATTTATAACAATGTCTGAATTTTCTAAATGTTTTCGTGTTATCTCTGCAACTTTGGTTTGCTCCTCTAAGTCATATATTCCCGGCGTATCGATCAAAATACCGAAATCCATTTTGCTCCAAGCGACTGTCACGCTTGTTCCTGGATAATTACTGACCTCCGCGTATTTTCCTGACAACATGTTGAAGGTCGACGATTTGCCAACATTTGGATTTCCTACGAGCGCAACCTTATACTTTCTTCTATACAGACAATTTTTACAACATCCCATATGAAAAATTCTTAAAGTCACATCTCGTCTGGAATTTTATATCAACACAACGGAAAAATCAAACACATGCGTTACCTTTTAAGAGGAGGCTAAAAAATGGAATTTTTTCTCAAGTATGTGAATAACGCTTTCGTTCGCGAAATCGCTACTAGAATCACGCTACAATCATTCCTTCTCCAAAAAGAAGTGTTTCGATCTCGTCCTATCTTAGGATAGCAGATATTTTAGCGTTTCTTTGAAGTTGTCCGAAGTTATTCGTACTACGAAGTTATCATTCAATGTCTGCAAAGCCTCTATTGTAGATAAGCCTTTTTTTCGTATTTGTATAGCGTTATTTAACGCTACTATATGATCTGATAACCCCTCAAATTGCGCTTTCAAAAAATCAGCTTCCGTCATGCCTGTTATGTCTCCGACTATGTTATTCGTAAATATAGTTTGTATTTTTTCATATAAATTGCTGCCTTTGATAAAAGATTGATCCATATGTTGAACTATCTCTTGAATTTCATCATAGGTTAAACTAGTTGTTTCCTTGCTTTCAAAAATATCTTTAAATTTCATCCTTAAAAAATCTGCTCTAACAATTTTGTATACCTCTTGATACAACTCTAAAAGACGATATATTTTCAGTTCACGTTTGTTATAGAGCACTTCAAAATAAACAGCCACATTTTCCCAATTCTGTCCAACCTTTTTTCTCCCTGTTTTCAACAAATATGCAATGTCTACTATGTGCCCGACTTCATGTGCTAAAGTCCATTCCAAATCTTCTGGTGACGCGTAGTTCACGTTGACAATCCAATTTTTAGTGATTTCTTCAGGGGCTGTTACCTTATTAAAAATTTTTAGCGCCCATGTTTCATATTTCTTTTGGTCTAGGGGATCGCTATAAACACTTTTTGAGTCTGTGTCGTTTTCTTGAACCATATAAGTCATAAATACTGCTGTTACTGCTTTGCTCATGGTTTTTGATACACTTTCTCTATCTATAAGATAGATTTCATTAAAATCTGGCTGATTGCTATAAACTTTTTCTCCAATGTTAAAATTATCAAATTTGATCACTATATCACATAGCTTATCATTTTCAATCCTAAATTGAGGATATATATTCCAGCAACTGTATTCTGGAAAAATTTTTGTGGCTTGTTCTTTGATAGCATTAAATTTATCGTCATCAGATAATTCTACTGTTTTGCAATATATATCCGGCAAAGATTCTGAAACCATTTTATGGTCAGCACGGATACGAAGATACGGTGGAGCATCTGCAATATTAATTACAGGAGCTACCCAAGAGCCTGTGATAGTGGTGGACTTGTAAAACTCTGCTCGATCAATTGCATCGTTGGCAATACTGGAGAGATATTGCCCAAGTTCGCTGTCGTCAAAGAGCTCAGCGTAAAAAGCCTTTACATTATCACGTACTTCATCTAAGTGTATTTGGTTTTTTAGAGCGCTTAATTTTGCCCATTCTTGTAATTTACTTTCAACATCTTTAGTATGCGGAAGTTGGCAAAGTATATCTAACGTGTTTGTATCTACCCATTCATATCTGTCCCGATGCGTCTTGAAATACTCAACAGGAGCTTTCACAAACTCGTCAATATCCTTTGTTATATCAGTCGTCGCACTTGCATCTACTGCACAAAACGACACCAAAGGGAACATCCATAATTTTGCTTTCACCAAATTTTCAATTATTTCAAATAAGTATGCCCCCATGCTAACACAGTTAATACAATAGTGACAAGAAAATAATATATAAAGTTTTATGTATCTTAAAGCAATTGGTATGTTTATTTTTTTAACGAGTGATTAAATAAAAGGTGATACAATGTACTGTGTCTTAGCAAATGCCACAAAGAAATTTGAAAAAACTTGAGGAAATATCCGAGATAATCAAGTCGGCGGCAAGTGATGCTGGATTGAATCCAGACGTGTATAAAATGATAGATGAGTGCGGTAAAATCATATATGTTGGAAAGGCAAAACACTTGAAAAATCGTTTGATTTCGTATACGCGATTTAATCAGTTTGCAAACCGTACGAAAATGATGGTCTCTCATATAAATTCAGTTGAGTTTATTATTGTAAATTCGGAAATTGAGGCACTACTCTTGGAAAGCAATCTGATAAAACAATTTAGACCTTTTTACAATGTTTTGCTCAAGGATGATAAGACATTTCCGTATATCGTTATTGATGAGGCACATGAATTTCCGCGAATTTTTAAATATCGCACTTTAAAACCCAAAGGAAAAACCTTTTTTGGCCCATACCCGGCGGTATCGGCATTGGATGAAACTATAAAGGTTATACAAAAAACTTTTTTGCTTCGAAATTGCACTGATACTTATTTCGATCGACGAGATAGACCATGTTTACAGTTTTTTATAAAGCGTTGCTCGGCGCCGTGTATGCGCAAAATTTCCAAAGCAGAATATGCCGAAAATGTTAATTTCGCAAAAGATTTGCTGAATGGTCGTGACGAATTGGCACGAAAAACGCTTGCAATTCAAATGAATAAAGCTGCAAAAGATATGAATTTTGAATTAGCTGCTGTTATTCGTGATAGAATTAAGGCGATATCTGAAATACAATCGAGACAATATATCCAAATTGATAATTTAACTGCGATTGATTTTATAGCATTGGGTAGCAATTTTGATAACTTTTCTATTGCCGTTACGTTTTTTAGAGCGGGAAAAAACGTCGGGACTGAAACTTTTTCTATAGGCAATGCTGTTGAAACTGAACCAGCAGAAATCATCGAAAGTTTTATTTTGCAATTTTATAAAAATATGTCGCCTCCATCTGCTATCATTACTAATTTTGAATTAAAAGATGCTGATAAAATTTCGGAATACATCAAGATATCGACTGAGCAAAATGTTAAAATCATCTTTGGACAAAATGGGGTTTATAGAAAGATACTAGACACCGCGGAAAACAATGCTTTGATAAGGTTGAAACGAGAATGTACTAATAAATACGAGAACCAACTTCAAGAATTATGCGATTTAGTTGGCATCAGCAAAATTAATCGCATCGAGACGTATGATAACAGCCATATTCAGGGAACGAATGCTTGCGGAGTTATGGTTGTTTTCGAAAATGGAGCAATTCAAAAAAATAAAGCACGAAAGTTTAATATCGATGACACAACATCACAAGGCGGCGACGACATCCAGATGATGCGCTTTTCTCTCGAAAAAAGATTTAAATCAAAGAGAATTCCAGAAATTCCAGATTTGATTATAATAGATGGGGGGAAAACTCAATTACACGTGGCTCAAAGTGTTTTGTCTGAACTTGGTTTTTCAGAGCAGGTTAAGGTTATTGGCATAGCGAAACAAAATGACCGAAAAATGGGGGATGAAAAAATCGTTTTGGAAAATGGAGACGAAATCGTTTTGGGACAAGGCAGCGAATTGTTGTCATTTCTGATAATTTTGCGAAATGAAGCGCACAGGACAGCGATAACTTTTCACAGAAAAAAACGTTCCAAAAGTATGACGAAATCCGCACTAGACCAGATAGTATCGGTGGGGAGTGCCAGAAAAAAGCTGTTGCTGGAACATTTCGGTTCAGCGGAACTTGTAAAAAAAGCTTCTATCGACGACTTAAAAATGGTAAAAGGTATTGACGATAGGACAGCTACCGCGATTTTTGAATTTTTTAATAAGGCGAAGAAATGAGTAAATTTTTGGACAAACTCCTTACAGTTCCTAACATACTAACGATTTCACGGATGTTGTTACTGCCATTTTTTGCGTTCGGGTTTTTCAGGAAATCTAAAACTGGATTGGTTATATCACTATCAGTATTTATTTTTTGCTGTATTTCGGATTTTCTGGATGGATACTATGCGCGCGCGTATAAACAGACAACCAAACTTGGACAAATGCTGGATCCACTTGCCGATAAAATCGTCGTATCGATTGCACTTTTGTTCATTGTCGGATTTCACATCGTATCCAGCTATGCCATCATTCCAGCGTCAGTGATACTTTGTCGCGAAATCATAATTTCTGGTATTCGAGATGCGACAGAGTTTTCAGGACGCAGTTTTAAGACATTGTTCTTGTCTAAATTTAAGACAGCGACCCAAATGCTATCAATAATTGTATCTATACTTGCGTCAATTCGACAATCATACAATGTTGCTGTTATCGGCGAAGCGCTCTTGTGGATATCTTCCATCATCGCCCTGGTTTCAGGGGGTGTCTATTGTAAACGCCACATATTTGACTAGCCCGCTGTTTTCAGGTTGCGTTTCAACAATTCTGCAGATTTTGTATCAAGCGGTTGCACCGTAAGCAGTCGCGGATATTTCTTGGACGTTGCAGCAATTTTCATAAATTTATGCCTGTTGACATCGTAATAGGCATTATCCGCAATATCCATGAGTGTCATAGTGCTCTCGTCAAGTTCCCTTGCTTGCGGTTTGTTACCAGATGTGACCGGCGTTGCCTTGCCTCCTTGTTGGTTTTGCCCTGAGATACTTTTAGTGTTACTTGGCACAACATTATTTTTGGCACTTTGTGAAGTTGTTTCTTTATTGTTATAAGACGTCTTACGTACGTACCCAGAGGAACCAGGTGTCTTTTTATCTACATTGTCCTTGCTGGTAATCATATCGTTCAGCATAGGTAATCTATCTTGTTGCTGAGTATTGTCCTTACTGGTAATCATATCGTTCAGCATAGGTAATCTACCTTGCTGTTGAGTATTGTCCTTGCTGGTAATCATATCGTTCAACATAGGCAATCTACCTTGTTGCTGAGTATTGTCCTTACTAGTAACCATATCGTTCAACATAGGCAATCTACCTTGTTGCTGAGTATTGTCCTTACTAGTAACCATATCGTTCAGCATAGGCAATCTATCTTGTTGCTGAGTACTGTCCTTGCTGGTAACCATATCGTTCAACATAGGCAATCTACCTTGCTGTTGAGTATTGTCCTTGCTGGTAATCATATCATTCAGCATAGGCAATCTACCTTGCTGTTGAGTATTGTCCTTACTAGTAACCATATCGTTCAGCATAGGTAATCTACCTTGTTGCTGAGTATTGTCCTTACTAGTAACCATATCGTTCAGCATAGGTAATCTATCTTGTTGCTGAG
>JAFSTL010000079.1 GCA_017450545.1 Alphaproteobacteria bacterium | reverse complement strand
TAGATCTGGGACCGAAAAATAAGTATAAATTGCATATAGATAGCGGATGGATAGGAAAAGAGTTTTTTATATTCGACGACGATGAATTTTTTGACAACAGGAAACTAATTAGGCGACTTGACAAGGTATTGCTTGAGAACGGAGGGTGACATTTTGTGTCAAAGAGAAAGCCCTGGTGAGCGCAATTGCCAAGGCGTCGAATGAGTCGAAAGTATGCGATTTATTATCGTTTATTAAACCTGTTCGTAAAATTTTTTGTACCATTGTGTATACCTGTTCTTTTGTCGCGTGACCAGAGCCTGTTATATTTTTCTTTATTTCATTCGGTCTGTATTGATTAACGGTATATCCTCGTTTTGCAATTGCTAAGAAAGCCGAGGAACGCGCCATTATAAGTTTTTCGCTACTGGCAAAATTTTTATTTATAAAGACTTCCTCCATAGCTACAGAATTCGGATTATATTCAGCAAGTAGCATCGTTATTTCATCATATATATAACACAGTCGAGCTTCCATAGTATCCGTAGCATTTGTGCGAATTACACCACAATCGATATAACCAATCTCCGTGCCATCCCGATAAACGACGCCCCATCCAGTCTTTACTAATCCTGGGTCAATACCAAGTATTATCTGCTTATTCGACATTTTTGCGCAATTTCTTTTTCAAAAATTTGTATAATCCTAGCGCCATTATCGCCAAAACGCCAGTATCACGAAGTATGACTTCCCAGATATCTCCAACGAGGCATATAGTTCTTACACTTGATACAAAGTATTTTGCCGGGAAAACGTATGAAAACGCCTGCAACCAAATCGGCATACTCTTTATTTCAAACACAAAACCCGACAGCATCATTGTTGGCAAAAACGTTACCATGACAGCCATCATACCGGCTACAAATTGGTTTTTTGCCAAAGTAGAAACAATAAGACCAATAATAAGTGAAACCAGTATGAATGCTGATGAAACCAATCCCATCGACAATATTGAGCCTTCGAATGGCATATTGAAGGCGAACTTGCCATATAAAAGTGAAAACACGAGCGAAACAATGCAAAGTCCAAAATATGGCACGATTTTCGACAAGATTATTTCACTAACCGAAATCGGCGTCGCTATCATAGCCTCCATAGTGCCTCGCTCCCACTCCTTCGCAACGACAAGCGACGTCAAAAATGTTCCTACGATGGCGAGTATCATCGTGAGAGCGCCCGCCATCAAAAAGTGTATGGACTCCGTTGTCGGATTAAACCAAAGTCGATTTATAATGTTTATCATCTTATCTTTAAGTTCCGGTTTCAAACTTAGCAAATATTTGCTGAACAGTCCCTGAGCATATGCCTCAATATAAGTCGCAGTGTTCGGGTCTGTTCCGTCACTAATGATTTGTATTTCCGCTTTTTGTCCACGTTGCGCTTTTTCTGAAAAATTTTCTGGAATTATTATTGTTCCCATCGTTTTTCCAGATTCCATATTGCCCTTTGCCTCCTGAGTGGAGGTAACGACATTGGTTGTGAAATATTCAGAATGCGAATACAAATCAACCAAGTCTTTTGAGAGTTTCCCAGAATCTTGTTGTACTATATCTATACGTATATGCTTTATATCAAATGAAAGCCCATATCCAAAAATGACAAGCAAAGTTAAAGGCATAATAAACGCAACCAGGATACTACTCGCATCTCGTCTAATTTGTTTCAATTCTTTAAAAATTAACGCTTTAACTGTCTTGATATTCATATTTCACTCTTTAAACGTTTTCGTAAATTGCTCATTTTGATCTGCAGTTTCAATTATTTTTATAAATGCTCGCTCCAATGTTGGATTTACTTCGTCTTTGCATATTTCTTTCAAATCATCCGGCGAGCCAAGAGCACGTATTTTCCCGCGGTAAACCAACGCGATTTCGTCGCAATTTTCCGCTTCGTCCATGAAATGCGTCGTAACAACAACACTCATACCGCGTGAAACCATCGCGTTTATGTGCATCCAAAATTCCTTGCGCGTTATCGGGTCAACTCCCGACGTTGGCTCATCCAAAAACAAAACTGGAGGCTTGTGCATAATAGCGCACGCTAAAGCAAGCCTCTGCTTAAATCCCAATGAAAGAACGCCTGCATTTATATTTTGGATATCCCCAAAGTGGAAAATCTCCACCATACTTTCCACGGCATTTTGACGCATCTTTCCGCTTAGCCTATATGCACCCGAAAAGAAATCCAGGTTTTGTCGTACCGAAAGCATCGAATAAAGCGAAAATTTTTGAGCCATATAACCGATGTTCATTTTCGCATCGCTGCCCATATCTGCTATATCTATCCCAGCAATCTTTGCAGTCCCGGAGTTTTGGCGCAAAAGTCCGCACAGCATCCTAAAAGTAGTTGACTTTCCAGAACCGTTGGGGCCCAACAGCCCGAAGATACGCCCGGGTTTTACTGCAAATGAAACATCATCAACAGCCACAAAATCACCAAAGCGCTTGGTCAAATTTATTGCTTCGACAACGTTTGCATCACTACCCAAAAACTTGACATCGTTAATATATTGCAATACAGGCGATTCCTTTTCGGTCATCCCTCCTAAAATATCAACGCACGCATCCTCAAAAAGAGGCGTCATACTTTTAGGTTCTCCTATGTTTTTTAACTCGGAATGTATTTCCTGGATATTTCGACCATTTGTCAGAATTTTTACATCTTTTCCCGCAATCACAGAGTCTATAACACCGTCTATTTTCAATAAATGTGACGCAAATTTGCGCTTATCCACGATTACATCAGGAAATACATAAACTCGTCCTTTGACTTTATCGATAGCCTTCTTCGGGTTTCCTTGAAAAATCACCTTGCCTTCATTCAGCAAAATGACGTGGTCAAGATTTTCCGCCTCGTCAAGATAGGCTGTGCTCCAAAGAACTGTCGTATCCTTATCTAGCATCGAATTCACCATTTCGATTAAATCGTGCCTGGATATAGGGTCAACACCGACGGACGGCTCATCCAGTATCAAAATTTTTGGCTTTTTCAAAAGAGCACACGCCAAGCCCAATTTTTGCTTCATACCACCGGACAAATTACCAGCCAACCGATTGGTAAAATTCGCAAGTTTCGTCATTTGCAAAACATTTTCAAATGCCAGGCGTTTCTTGGC
>JAFSTL010000078.1 GCA_017450545.1 Alphaproteobacteria bacterium | reverse complement strand
CGTACGCCCAATACGCTCATCCAACAGCTTTGATCTATTCTATTACATTGCTCAGCAAACCGCAAAGCCTGCGTTTGGACAGATTCACTTTAGCAATGCATTATTATAACGAGGAAAGAACTTGTTTTTTCTGGGGGAGTATTGAGCTGAAAAAGACATTGCACGAGATGTTGGTATGCAATCCAGTTTGTTAAAATTTGCTATACTTTTTGTGTGTTATGTTCGTTAGGCTTTTTGCGAGATGGAAAGCAAAGTGGAAAACAGAGTTGGATATAAATCATGGTTCATTTTTGGAATTGCAACAGTATTTTATCTGTATGAGTTAGCGCTCAGGGTATCGCCGAGCGTTATGACAAATGACTTGATGAGTACTTTCAATGTTACCTCGACGATGTTAGGAGTTTTGGTGTCGTTTTATTATTACGCATACACGTTTTTACAACTTCCTTGTGGCATTATTCTCGACAAAATGGGAGTAAGAAACTTGTTGAGTATTTCAGCAATACTTTGTGTATTAGGTTCTTGTTTATTTGCGGTTTCTGACAAGATAGCTATTGCTCAGGTTGGAAGATTTTTAGTTGGAGCGGGTTCGGCTTGTGCATTCATAAGTTGTCTCCAAATTGCTGCAAGTTTGTTTCCAAAAAGATATTTCGTCGTGTTGGCTGGAATAACGAATATGATGGGAACACTCGGAGGATTGTTTGGTGGTTTTCCTGTTGCACGTGCAGTAAACAGCCTTGGGTGGCAGAGTGCAACCTATATACTCGCTGGCGTTGGAGGGGTAATTGTTGCATTTATATTTTTATTTATTCCAAAGGCTATGGGAGAGAAAAAGCCTGTACAATCGCCATATTCAATAACTAATAACATAACAAGGTTATTTAAAAATCCTCAAGTCGTATTAGCCGGAATAATTGCTGGATTTATGTATTTACCCATTGATGCTTTTGCAGAATTGTGGGCTGTTCCATTTTTTATGTCAAAATATGGAATTGGAAACGAACAGGCTTCACTGGCGTCTGCTGTCATTTTTGTCGGCGTGGCAATCGGAAGCGTTGTCATGGCTGTCCTGGCAAAGAAAATAAGAAGCTACATCAAAACGTTGCGTATGGCTTCGCTTTGCACGGCTGTCGCTTTTATTCCATTGATATATACAAATTGCGGATTATATGTATCGTTTGCTATTGTCTTAATTATCGGATTGCTTACGGGAGCTCAACCTATCGGATTTACGATAGCGAAAGAAAGCGAGACGGAAGAAATATCAGGAACAACTTTGGCATTAACTAATTGCATAGTTATGCTTATAGGATGTATATTTCAGCCGTTTTTAGGAGCTTTGTTGGACTTTTTCTGGAACAACGAGCTGACGGAAACAGGAGTTCGACTATATGGCGTTGAATGTTATACGAACGCGATATTGATTATTCCTATATTTTTGATAATCTCATATTTGATAACATTTTTCATCAAGGAAACGATACATACCGAAAGTGAATAAATTTATTTTCCCCTTGGCACTCTGTTGTCCTCCTGTTGTGGCGTTTTCAACGTCTCAGTTGCCGTTATCGGATAAGGTAGCGGCGACTTTTCCTAAAATAAATACGAATTGCTATATTATAGTAAACTTGGATACAAAGGTAGTTCTGACAGAGAAGAATTCACAACATGTAGTGGATAGTGGAACTTTTAGAACAATATATGGAGGGCAAGAGACCATAACGCTGTATGAGATGAGTTTGCTTGCGACAGGAGAAGGGATAAAGTTTTTTGAATCACCTATGTCTGGCGTTGGATGCGCTTGTAAATATAAGAATAAACATGGTGCTATGTTTTTATGTTTAATATACGGGGAAGCAACACAATTTGAAGCATATAAAGACTGTGCACAAGTAAACAAATGGCTAGACCAGTTTTACATATATGAAAGTTCAGAGACAGAGGATGTGAAAATACCTGTTTTGTATGGCATCAGAAATATAAGCAAAACAGGCTGTGCGAAGAAGAATTTTATAATGTCGATTAATCTAAACAATCGCATCAACAAAATATATAGATATCGGACAATAATGAAAGCACCAATAAATAAAAATGAAGATATAGGCTATATTATGTATTACACCGTACTGTTTAAAAATCCAATAGTTACAAAAATTTATAATACAGAATATATAAAAAAGAAAATCTGGTTTAAATGTGTATATGATTCTGTCAAATATCTTATATTCGGTTCGTAGATAATTCAATATTGGCGAGCTCGCATTACCGCATTAGAACTTGGTATACGTGCCTTTGTCAGTTTCAATGTTTTGCCCTTAGATTGAATCTGAACTGTCCAATTTGAAATTTTCTTAGGCATCCGTTTTGGCTTTTTAGGAGCTTTCTCTAAAGAGCTTTCTTCAGATGCCATGTATCCAACGAACGATCCGGTTATAAAAAGAAGAGAACAAAACCCAATCAAGATACAAGTTAGTACCCATTTGTTCATTTTAGTTCCTCATATGTGAGTGCCTATTTTCTTCACGATTTCATGAGCCCATTTCGATATACTGCCCGCTCCGGCGAATAAGATGATGTCGTTTTCGGAAAAAGCGCTCGATAGCAATATGCTTTGTATTTCTATTGCATTATTTGCAAATAAAACATCTTTTCCTTGCGATTTCAGATTTTTAAATAAATCATCTGCAGTAATTGGAGCCGTCTCTATATCATCTGCTTTGTATACCGGCGTTATAACAATTTCATCCGCCAAGTCAAAGCAGTGACAAAATTCATCAAATAAAGTATTCAGACGCGTAAACCTGTGAGGTTGATGTATTATAACTATTTTCCCATTGACTTTCTGTTTAGCTGAATTTAACAGCGACTTTATTTCCGTTGGATGATGTGCATAATCATCTATGACGAGCGCTGAGCCAATCGTTCCGACTTGTGTAAACCGCCGATTAACGCCAGTAAATGAAGATAGAGTGGCTTTTACAATATCTACTTCAATGCTGAGTTCATTCGCCATAGCAATTGTAGATAGAGCATTTTTGATATTATGGTCACCTAAAAGCGGAATTGATATATCCTTGATTATTTTTCCATTGTGATTTACATCAAATATTGCTCCATTGTTTGTCTTTCTAATGTTTTCAGCTTTGAACATTGAATTTTGTTCTATCGAATAAGTAACAATCTTGCGATCAGTCATATTTTCAACTATATCTGCAATATTGGGGTCATCTAAACAAACAATTCCAGCACCATAAAATGGAAGATTATTCAGAAAAGTTCTAAATGCACCTTTCAAATTTTCAAAGTTGCCATAATGAGTTATATGCTCTTTGTCTATATTCGTGATTATTCCAATTGTCGGGAAAAACTGCGTAAAACTGCCATCAGATTCATCCGATTCTATGACTGCCCAATCACCAGTCCCTAGCTTCGCATTGGTGTTATACGAATGAATTATCCCGCCATTCACGACTGTTGGATGAAACGATGCCATTTCTAAAATCGCAGCGCAAAGCGATGTTACGGTGGTTTTTCCGTGCGAACCCGAAACAACAACCGACTTTTTAAATCTGACAATTTGTGATAGCATCTCAGCTCGTGTCAAACATGGAATTTTTAATTCACGAGCTCTTTGTAATTCAGAATTATTTTGCTTTATGGCAGAAGAATAAACAACAACATTAGCATTCGCAACATTTTCAGCATTGTGCCCAATAAACGTTTTTATTCCTATGCGTTCCAATCTTTCGATATTTTGAGAATGAACCTTATCGCTTCCTTGAACAACGTAGCCAAGAGAATGCATAATCTCAGCAATCCCGCTCATTCCGATACCACCAATCCCAATAAAGTGTATTATTTCACTTCCGTTACAAATCGCAAACATATCTGTTCCCTCGAGCTTATATATCTATTGTATCGTTTTTTCGATATAATCCGCAAACTTTTTGACCGGATTTTTAATGCGGAGCGACGCAAGATTTTCAGACATTTTCAACCTTCGCGGTGGCATCTTCTGCAAAGCGCTTAGCAATGCCGTTTTCGTCAAATCTTTTTCTTGTATAATCAGGCACGCTTTATGTGTTTCTAAAAACTTCGCATTTTCAACTTGGTCGCCATTTATCGAATTTCCGTATGGTATTAAAATTGCCGGCTTTTGAAATCCGATTATTTCAAATATACTAGATGCCCCAGACCTTGAAATAACTATATCGGATTGTTGGTATAATTCATCAATATTATCAAAAAACTCTCGAACAACGAAGTCAACTTTTGCAATGGCATACGCTCGCTTTATTTTATCAATATCCTGTTTTCTTCCTTGATGAAAAACTTTTATTTTATTATTCTTTGTAAGTTCGCATATAGCATCAACAACAACTCCTGAAAATACTTTTGCCCCCTGACTTCCTCCAAAAATCAGAACCGTAAATACTTGACTGTCAGGCTTTTTAACGGTATCATACGACGCCTCAAATCTCGTTGGATTGCCGACGCATTTAGCCTTTTCTGCTAGTATTAGTCCTTTCGTATTCGGAAAAGACGTCACAATCATTGTCGCTTTTCTTGATAACAAAGCATTTGCTTTTCCAATAACAGCGTTTTGCTCATGTATTGCTGTTTTTATGCCAAGAATTTGTGCGATTAACACAAAAGGTACGGATGGATATCCACCAAATCCAATCACCATTTTAGGCTTTAAACAAATAATTTTGAAAAAATGTTTAAAAATATTAAAAATAAGACTGCGGTAAAGTTTTAAACGAGATGATGTGTAGATATTTTGAATTATTGCATTATTCGCGTATTTACCAAGATATTTCGCTCCGCGCTTATCGGTCGCAAACATAACATCATAACCTCGTCTCGTCAACTCATCCGCCAGACAAACTGCAGGAAATACATGCCCTCCGGTTCCTCCAGAGGCTATAATCACTAAATTGCTCACCTTGCGCGCTTGCTAAAATTATCTAGTCACCGAGTATACAACAAAACGAGCTATCGTGGTAATAGCGTTGGGAGAATTTTGTCACTCGACATATCACTTATCACAATTCGTTTTATTCGTGATTTATGTCCGCGTTTTATCATTATCCGTGATTTCGCAACACCTATAGTTTTTGATAAAAATTCAATTAAAGCAATATTTGCCTTATTCTCAGCCGGTTTTTCCCGTATCGCAATCTTAACTGCTTTGCTCCCAGCAACATCAACAATTCCAACTATTTGTTCTGTCTTTGCTCCAGGAACGAGGTTTACGGTAAATTCTGTCCCAATTTTCGTCTCTATGAAAATGTCATTTTGCATTTATGAGAACCTTTTTCACCTTCTTTAACATATCGGTCATAGTAAAAGGCTTCTGCATAAATTGTATATCTGAATTTTCTGCTACGTCGTGTCTGAATGTATCTTCTGTATATCCCGATATAAAAATCGTCTTTAAGGCAGGATTTCGCGCCTTTAACACATTGCTTAGCGTCGGTCCATCCATCTTCGGCATTATAACATCGGTTATAAGCAAATCAAACTGTTCATTATCAGCTATCTTCAGCGCTTCGTCGCCACAAGACGCCTCCAATATTTTGTAACCTTTTTCTTGCAATGCTCGTGCTGTGAACATTCTGACAGAGTTTTCATCTTCTACCAACAGGATAGTTTCATTTCCGCTCAAGTCTATTGTATGTTTCTCGTGTTCATGTTTTTCAGCTTCAATGCCGTCATATCGTGGCAAATATATCCTAAATGTGGTTCCTATGCCAAGCTCTGAATTTACTCTGATGTATCCTCCAGCTTGAGTTATCACACCATAAACGGTTGATAATCCAAGTCCAGTTCCTTGTCCCGCTCTTTTGCTTATGGTTTCATCCTTTTTCGTGAAAAATGGCTCAAATATATGATCAATATCGTCCGGAGCTATGCCATGTCCATTATCGCTGACTTCAATTAAGACATAATCTCCAGGATGTGCTTTTTCATAAACACATGTAAATGCTTTATCTGAATAGAAATTTGACGTCCTCACTTCTATTTGCCCCTTGTTGCCAACAGCATCTCGAGCATTCACAACAAGGTTTATTATGACTTGCTCAAGTTCGCCTGAATCGATTCTAACGTTCCATATACCTTGCCCATGAGTAATCTTTATATCGGCATCGACACCAATCAAACGTCTTAACAATGGAGCTATATCCATCAAAATTTCTGTAACAGAAACAGATTTAGGTTTAATTGTTTGTTTCTTCGTATATGTTAACAATTTCTTAACCAAATTTGCTGCTCGTTCTGCATTCTGTTTTATTTGTATTACATCCCCATATGTTGCTTCTCCGGGCGTATATCTCTGAAGCAATAGGTCACAAAATCCAATCATAGCTGTTAAAAGATTGTTAAAATCATGAGCTATTCCCCCGGTTAATTGTCCTATCGCTTGCAATTTTTGCGACTGCAAGAATTGTGCCTCAAAAATCTTTTGTGAAGACATATCAATAAATTGTATCAATATTTGAATTGCACTATCATTCATGTGGTGTTCTATTTTGCTTATATGCGCCATAGTGATAGCACTTCCGTCTTTCAATTTTATTTCAATAGGAGAGTCATTTATAGTTCCTTGTTCAGTTATCATTAACGCTTTTGAAAAAGTTTCCCTGTAATCTTTATGTATTAATTCATTTATGTTGTCGCCATGCTTAATCGTTTGACCTTTCATAAATGCTTCAAAAGCTGGATTCCTCGAAACTATCTCGCCTCCTGTTGTCGTAATTACTGATGGAATACACGATGATATGAATGCACTCGCCTCGGGCTCTTTTGGCGTTTCCAAGGATGACGTCTCCCCCTGTGATAGCTTTAAGATTATCCATGGTTGAGCTGATGATTTTGCACTTACTGGAGACTTCACCATCATTGCAGCAACATTTCTGATAAACTTTGGTTTCACTAAAACGCCAATTGGCTTTTGTGCGGTAATATTAGAATCAAAATTTGATATAAACTCATTTATATTTATTCCAATCAGTTTCTCTTTTTGCATATTAACAAGATTTGCAAATGTTGTGTTTGTGCCCAGAATTTCTCCGGTATTGTTTATGTAAAATATGCCAAATGGGAAATAATCCAGAAAATTTTCAAGTCTATCGTAACTCGTTGCTATTTTTTCTGCTTCTGCAAATTGCCGAGACGCATCGCTGATTGTTACGACCAAAATCTGTTCACCAATTAAAGTATTCTGCTTATCTAACAGACCTATCGTCGCAAGCCATTTTTTGAATTGATTGTGCAATCCCGAACCAGAACCTGAAATAGTGGTACTATTTGGCATATTTTCTTCAAAGGATTTGCAGAATTTTTGAAAATTATCGGAGGCAGTAACTCGACCAGAAAGATTTTGCATAAACTCTTCTTTATTTTCATATAGTTGAGGATGTGTGGTATATATAACGTCTCCATTTTCTCCAAAGGCAACTACTTCGTGATTTCTTGCGAGCGCTTTTGAAACGTCTCTTATGACGTTGAGAAAATATTCTGCAGAACGCAAATTGCGCTTTGTTCTAAGATACAGACCAAAAAGAGACACAGAAAAAGCAATCGATACAACACACCAAAATTTGGCGTTAGGCAAAAGAACAGTAACAAAAAGTTTCCACAACGTCCCTAAAATTTCAGGCAAAGCTATCTCCCAATGTTGATACGAAGATAACTGCATTGTAGCAAAAATTTGCACACAGCTCTATCTGGTATAGGAAACATGATGTAACGATTTTTCATTCTGTGAGAATTAATTTGCTAAGCTCAAGAAATTTCTCTGGCGAAATATTTTCTGGTCGCGATTGTTGAGAGACGTTGCATATTGCCAGGCAATCTAGTGGAATTTTCACTTTCTTCAAGATTGTTGCGATAGTCTTTCGCCGATGTTGGAAGCATATCGCAGTTAACTTTTCTAAATCAGATATATTGCTTGGTCTGTCGCGTTTTGGTGTTAACTTAACAACAGCAGATTGAACTTCAGGAATCGGAAAAAATGCTTTGTTTGACACATCAAAACATTTTTCAAACTCGCACAAGAGCTGAGCTATAACGCTCAATCTACCGTAGTTTTTTGTTCCAGGTTTTGCGCATATTCTTTCGGCGACTTCTTTTTGGAACATCAAAACCATGACGTTTATTTGCGACAATTCTGCTAGCCAATTCAATAATAATTGCGTTCCAACATTGTATGGTAAATTGGAAATTATGGTATATTTTTCGGAAGATAAATCACATAATTTTATTTTTAAAGCATCTGCATATATAAATTCGATATTCGCATCAGTATGCTCCAATAAATTATCGTGAATTTGCTTCAGTGAAACATCTTTTTCAATGCAAACGATTTTACGTCCTTCTGCGTATTTTACAATCGAGCGAGTTAATCCACAAGGCCCTGCGCCTATTTCCAGAATATTACCATCTCCAAACGGCAAAGCGCAAGAAACAATTTTATCCAGTAACGAACTATCACACAGAAAGTGCTGGCCAAAAGACTTTGCTAACTTCCTATTTGTAAGCAAACCATACTTTTTTATTATTTGCGCTATAGTTAACTCCAAATCATT
>JAFSTL010000077.1 GCA_017450545.1 Alphaproteobacteria bacterium | reverse complement strand
ATGGTCGATGCCACATGAAAAGCCATATGTGTTGTTGAATTTTTACGGTAGCATACGCGATATAACAACGATAGCGCATGAATTTGGTCACGCAATTCATATGACTTTATCGCTGAAAAATAAGTACTTAGTCAGCAATCCAGCTTTGAACATATCTGAAACTGCATCGACGTTTGGAGAAAAATTGACGCATGAATATTTGTTGACACATGAATCAGATCCAAAGAAAAAGATTGAACTGATATGCGCACGTCTAGACGATGTCATGGCTACAGTGTTTCGACAAACGGCTTTCCTGAAATTTGAACGAAAGATACATGAAATTCGAAAAGACAAGGAACTAAGCGCGGGAGAGTTAAATACTGAATGGCGCAAAGTGCTTGAAGAATCTTTAGGTGATGGAGTTGAAATAGACCACTGCATAGATAACTATTGGGGATATATAACGCATTTTACCAGCAGTCCATTTTATGTGTATTCATACTCTTTCGGAGCTCTTTTCGTCGAAGGACTTTATGCTGAATACAAGAAACAAGGGAAAGACTTTGTCACGAAATACGAGGAGGCATTGGCTTCGGGCGGAACGAAAAATTATGCAGAGATAGCCCAAATGTTTGGAATTGACGCAAATTCGAAGGAGTTTTGGGAAAGTGCATTAAAATCGATAGAGACTGAAATAGACGAGCTGGAGACACTATGTGATAGTACGATACGCAATTAAAAGATTATCAATATTGACAATTGCGTTAGGTGCATTGGTTGGTAGTTTGCAGTTATCGATTGTGCAAAAAGCTATCGTTAGGTTGATAACAAGGCCTGGAATACAAATAACGTTCAGCAAAATTTCAGGATTTTTCCCTTTTAAATTTAATATAAACTCTATAGCAGTACGGAATGCCGATATAAGAGCTGATATAAAGTCACTAAAATGTATATTAAGTGCGAAACGAATTGGGATAAAAGCGCTCGAAGCTGAAAAAGTAACAATAAAGGCATTCTCAGAGACTAAGATAACTCCTGCGGATTTTGCAATACTAATCCCGATAATAAATCAGAGATGGATAAAGAATGCAAATATAAAGGAACTAGATATAACTGGCATCAGGCTGAATAACGTGATGATAACATACAATCGGAAGGAAAGTAATTCAAGTTTGAAGTTTAATTCAGAATATGGGCGATTTGATGCACGATGGAAATTTATAGGTTCAAAGATACATGGATATGCGCAAATGGGCGAGTATAAAGTTGAAGGCACGTTTGATGCAAATGGGAATAGATTAAATATAAAATCACATGGAATTGGATTAGCTGGAGCGATAGAGCAGCAATGCTTTGTTGGCAATATACAATATGATAACTATAAATCGGATATAAAGATTTGGACACAAGATGAATTTGTAAAGATAAAGTTAAAAGAGAAGCAATTCGGCATAACAGGGCAAATAGATTATAATTTAGATAAATTGAATGCAAAGATATATAACGTACAGATTGGGCGCGATATATCAATCACTCCGATTTTCGTTGATAAATCGTTACATGTCTCGGATTTTTCGGCAAGATTGGGTAAAGGGCAAATAGACTTTCACGGAATTGATTTATCTAGCGATAAATTTTCGCTAGGGACTTTATCTGTTAAAGATGTTGAAGTCTCGCAATTAGGCGCGATACCTAATATAAAAGGAGAAATAAATGGCGATGGACATTACGATAAAGGTGCTGCAAAGCTGAGTTTGCGCGTCAACAATTTCGAATATACTGGGATAGAGCTTCCAAAAATAAATATATCTGCAACATATGCGAATGGGACAATTGATGTCCAAGCATCGACTAAAATTTTGAATGAAAAGCAAAAGATCGATGTAATTATGAATACGAGCAATTGGAAGATAGAGGGAACGGCGCAAGGTTGCATAAATATACGCGACTACAAGATAGCCTCAGGGCAACGAATTCGAGGCACAATGAAGTATCAGGTGAAAGCATCTGGAAATTTTGCGACCCCCAAAATAGCTGGCGATGTATCCATATCAGATGGAGTATACGTTAATTTGACAAGTGGAACTTACATAAGAAATATGGCATTGTATGGCAAATTACAAAACGAGACTTTAGATATAACAAAGATATATGCACGTGATGATTCGAAAATTGGCGGGACGGTAAATGGTTCTGGGAAAATACAATATACGAATGATAAATTGAAAACGGATATTAAGTTAAAAATCGATAATTTTAAAGCCGTTGATCAAAAGTGGTTAAATGCACGACTTTTCGGAAATGTATCACTGATTGGTGATTTACTGAGTGAAGTGAAAGTTAAAGGGGATTTGTATACCGAGAAGCCAGCTATTGATGTTTCAGGGATAGTTATGTTATCAATGCGTTCAACTGATTTAATAACAAAAAAGAAACCAGCGGTAGCATCATCAAATCCCATACAAATAAAGTTCCCGACTGATATAAAACTTAGCATGAAGCCGGAGCTCAGTGTTAGTGGATTTGGATTGCAAAGTTCATGGGACGCTAATGCAAAGGTGACTGGTGATTTATTAGAACCGACATATGCGATCGAAGCGAAGCTAAAATCCGGAAAAATAGAGTTAACGGATAACGCTTTTAAATTGAAAGATGGTGATGTACTGATAAATAATGCCGACACAAAAATATACGTATCGGCGGAAAAGATGATAGATAAAATTACAGTTGGTGCAAAATTTACGCAGAAGGAAGGGCAATCGAAAGTTGATTTTTATTCAAATCCGTATATGTCTGACAAGGATGTTATGTCGTATATACTTTTTGACAAGAACGCTTCGGAAATATCTATGGGCGAGGCGATGTCGCTTTTGGGGGTGATGACGAAGTTATCTGGAGGTGCAGATTTCAATATTTTGGGGCGTATGAAGACCATATTTGGCGTTGATACCATTTCAATGAAAAAAGGAAAAACGTCATCAGGCGAGGAGTATGACGCGGTAAGCCTCGGGAAAAAGATTGGTAAGTTCAAGGTATCAGTTGACCAAGCAACCGGCAGCAATGGAACAAACGTCGTTGCTGAAGCTGATGTCGCGAAAAACACAAAAGTTTCGGTTGCTTTATCATCGAAAGATTCATTTGGGGGAGGGATTTTGTGGAGCAGAAGATACTAAAATACGGCGTCGTTGTAACCAGAGATTTAAACAGCTTATACACATATTGTTATGACCAAGATTTGGATATTGGGCAGATAGTTTCTGTTGACTTTAGAAATAGTTACGCTGTGGGCGTGATTATTGACGTGGTGGGCTCTGAGTTTGATGGGAAAATTAAAAAAATCGAGTTAATTTTGCCATATAAAATACCAGAACATTATATAAAATTTGCAAAATTTGTCTCTGAATATAATTTAATACGTCTTGGCTCTGTTTATAGTATGATTGTTCCGTTTTCGACGGATGCTATTTTAGTTCCTGAAAAGCCGATAAAAACTTCGAAAATTATCGCTGAACCTCCGGTTATTCTAAACGACGAGCAAAAATCTGCGGTATCTGAAATTTTACAATATAAAAGCAAGTTTAAAACAATTCTTTTGCATGGCATAACTGGCTCAGGAAAGACTGAGGTATTTCTGGAAGTCGCAAAAAATATAATGAATTCAGGATGTGCAAATCAAATACTCATTCTTGTTCCTGAAATTGCGCTTTCTAATGAATTAGCAAAAAAAGTCGCCTCGAGACTGGATTGCGAAGTTTACATATGGCACAACACCGTTGCGAAGCCTAAAAAGTTAAATATCTGGAAGAAAGCGATAAATGGAGATAAATTTGTAATCGTCGGCGCTCGTTCTGCTTTATTTATACCATTTTCGACGCTCGGGCTCATCATAATCGATGAAGAGCATGATATGTCATTTAAGCAAAGTGAAACAGCGATTTATAACGCGCGCGATATGGCGATTTACCTTGGATATACTCTGGATATTCCCGTTATTCTATCTTCGGCAACTCCATCTGTCGAATCATATTACAATGCAATAAACGGCAAATATAAATATATAAAGCTAACGTCTCGTTATTATAAAAACGCGACTTTGCCTGCGATAAGTATACAAGACTTGCGACAAGAACAGATAAATGGAGTGCTAAGTGAATATTCGCGAAGTGAAATTCAGAAATGTCTAGACCAGCAGAAACAAGCGTTGATATTTGTCAATCGGCGCGGGCATACCCCAAAAGTTCTATGTCGTCGCTGCGGAGAACGTGTAACCTGTCCTGGCTGCTCCGCCTGGCTGTGTTACCATTTGGATACACGAGAACTTGTATGTCATTATTGCGATTTCAGAACACCAGCGAAAAATATCTGTTCGAATTGTGGTGAACCAAGTCTTGTTGGAATAGGTGCCGGAATAGAGAAAGTCCAGGAGGAGTGCGCCGAATTGTTTCCAAATGCACGCCTGCTTGTTCTTTCCAGTGACACTATCAATACGCCTAATAAAATCGCGAAGGCTATTGAGAAAATCAAAAATAGTGAAGTTGATATCATTTTGGGAACACAGATAGTCGCCAAGGGGCATAATTTTAATAATCTCAGTTTAGTTGTCATAACTTGCGTCGATGCAATGCTTTTTGGCGACGATTTTCGAGCTATTGAGAAAACTTTCCAGCTTTTATACCAAGTTGCGGGTCGGGCCGGACGTACTGGTGATACCCCAGGGAAAGTCATTATTCAGACGTATAATCCAGATGACTATATTATGCGGATTATAGAGAATAACGATGTTGAAAAGTTATATGAAACAGAAATACAAAATCGAAAAATAACACAAATGCCACCGTTCGGGAAAATGGTTGCTATAACGTTGTCTGCGCTATCGGAATGCGAAGTCGCGGAATTTGCAACAAAACTTATTTTAACTATGCCACGCATTGCTGGCATTAAAGTTTTAGGACCAATTCAGCCGGCTATATATAAAATCCGCTCAAGATACCGCCTAAAAATCCTGGTTTTATCGCAATATCCACTTCAAAAATACATCTCAAGTATCAAACTGTTACAATCTCCACCCAGAAATATCAGGCTTACTATAGATGTTGACCCGTATGAATTATAAACTCACTTCTTCCTGCGACTTTTGTCTTTTTTAAATCTCTCTATATAGAGTAGTTCCTTCTCGTTAGCTTTTTTTATGTCTTCTTTGTCTATTATACCTTCAAATAATTTTGCGAGCTTTTCTTCAATCCGTTTATATATTGTGTCACAGGCAATTTCGTTGTCTAGGCTACTACTTAGCTCTTTTTTCAGATCCATAGTGCGTCTATCCCCCATGTAATCAATGTTATTAGTAAAACTAAATATCGTTTTTGAGAAAGTATTATCATCATACAATAATTTTGCATATGCATATTCTTTAACGCAATACAATTCATTATACAATTTTATTGTAATTGGCTGAGACCATTCCGAGTCAAGTGATCTGCATGCCTCCAATATCTTATATTCACCTTTATCGCTTATTGCGTCTTGCATTATGTTTTCATATGTTGTCGTTATGTTGCCTGCTTTTTGTGTTTGTTTTGTTGATGTATTCCTGTTAAATTGAGCTGTAATTTCTTTATATTTCATGCCAGGAATTATTTCTTTACCTTTTGCATTTATTTTTCCTTTTATCCGTTTGTATGCATTATTATATATTTTCATTTCTTCGCTCAGGAACAAGGCTTTGTCGTACTCGTATATATCGCCAATAGCTCTGTCTACTGTTCCTTCAAGATCCACGACACCAGCTGTTGGATAATTGTCGCAAATCCTCTTTTTTACATCATCGAATATTTCATCTTTGCTGCGCTTTCTATTATGTAAGTAATCCCACTTGAGTATATGCAAATAATTCCACAGTACAACTGCGTTCCAGTTCTCATCAGAATAGAATTCTGCATCTGCAGCGAATGTAATAACATCATTTGCATCTTTATTCGCGAACTCATTCTTATCAGTAATACAATCCGCAACTGCCTGAGCTATTACTTTTATTATGGATTCTCTATACTTCTCCTCCGTTATCCAATTGCTTTCATCTGCATCAACAATTTTATTATTCGCAGTAATACGCCAACTGATATTGTTAAATAGATTTACTACATCAGATATGTCTTTAGCACATACTTCGTTGCAACAACCAAGTATTGATACTATAGCCACTGAATTAGCTAAATATATCCCCCCGAATACTTCAATTTTGCTTTGTTTATACAACATTTTCAGGTTACTTTTCTAAAACTTCCTATCTTCCTATATTCATAGGATACCGCACCTTTCCTCTGTGTGCAATCGGCTTGGACTATTTTGGATTAGGTGGTATCATGTTATGGAAGAGGGATGGCTATAAGGTGCATTATGTTGAGACCTGTTCGTGGAATGAAGGATTTATACGGTGCTGCAATGGAGAAGTATGACTATATAGTCGATACTGCGATAAAAATCGGAAAAAAATACGGATATAACATAATAAAGACTCCTATTGTCGAGTTAACAGAGATATTT
>JAFSTL010000076.1 GCA_017450545.1 Alphaproteobacteria bacterium | reverse complement strand
CAGCCAAAAAGTTCCACAATACCGATGCATTCCAGTTTTCGGGAGTATAACTCACCTTGTCAGGCGTTGCCTCAAATTCAACTATACCAACATTGGGTACTGTTTTTCCAAACTCATTTCGCTGCATTTTACAATCAGCGATTGCATTTGCAATGACGTTATATATCGAATCACTATATTGTTCTGCTTGATACCACTCTTTTTTACTTGTGTCGTTTACTTTTAAACTTGCATATGCTCGACAACTAACCTCGTGAACAAAATGCGCAAATTCAGCATTTTCTTCGGCATTTACTACACAATTCGAAATAGAGACGACTATAGCAACAGTGCTGCTAAAATATAGCCCCCCCCTCGAATACTTGGTTTTTACTTAAGTTGAACTTCATGGTTAAGTTTCTTCTCTAAAGCTTCCTATATTCATAGGATACCACACCACACCATACCACAAAGCGCAAGTTACGACTCTTGCCAGGTTTTGTCAAGCCCAAAATGGGCAAAAGTGTGTTTTTTATAAAAAATTTATCATAACTTTTTTCGCAAATGGTTCGCCATTCATATCTTTTCATTTCCTAGCATCAAAAATTTTGATAGACTAAAGGTATGGATTTGATTTTTTGTTTTTTAGAAAGAAACCATGGTTATAAACAGAAACAAATTGTTGGGATTGATGGCTGTGACTGCGGTTGTCGTGTCTGCCTGTAACTGCACTTGTGGTGTTAATGAAGACTCCATGAAGCCAGGAACGGCTGAGGACTTCGCAACAAATACCCCAAATGTTGTCTATTTCGATTTCGACAAATCGACATTGACAGATTCCGCAAAGAAGCGCGTCGAGGCTCAGGCTGCATGGCTCAAGACGTATACGGATAAGAACGTTACGGTCGAAGGACATTGCGACGTGCGCGGAACAGCCGAATATAACATGGCTCTTGGTGAAGCTCGTGCAAACTCGACTGCGAAAGAGTTGCAAAAGAATGGCGTTGCCAAAGAGAGAGTTTCGACTGTTTCTTATGGTAAAGAAAGAGTTGTCGATTCGGGAACAACTGAAATGGCGCATGCGAAAAACCGTCGTACTGTTTCAGTCGTTGGCTAGTAGCTTATATTTTTCCGGGAGCATACTTAAAAGTAGTTTCCGGAATTTTATCCCGAAATGCAAGTAACAAAGTTTGTTGGCATCTCTAATAATAAAAAGACTTTCGCAAAAATGTCTTTAATAGCAGTGGCATTGCTGTATTTCGGTTACCAAGCCGTCTCTGGAGAAAATGGGTTTGTATCATATGTTCGAACGAGAAAACTCGTTGAAGAACGACAGGAAGTATTGGATCGTGTTTTGGCTGAATATCTGTCGTTGGAAAGAAATGTAAATCTTTTGAGCGATACTAATCTTGATTTAGATCTTCTCGAAGAACGTTGCCGGGTTATACTAAACTATAGTAAAGCAGGAGAATATATTATTAGAAATCCAGATGCGTAATTGCTTCGCATAAATCTATTTTTTTATCAAGTTAATTATCCCTGATAGTGCAAAAAGCATGAGTGTTATAAACAGTATTGTTATTTCAGGATAATATGCGAAAACGGGTAATCGGATATTTGGTATATGGATATTTATTTTAGAAGACAAAAATAAAATTAGTAGAAGCAGTGTATAAAATATGAATTTCGATATCTTTAGTGGTGATTCTACTGGCTTATCCATAAATATCATGAAAAGGGCAGATAAAGACACATAAAGAATCCCAATAATAATCGCAACATAAGGATTACTAAAACAATTCATCACAAAGCATATAGACGCACAAAGAGATACAAAAAATATAATCGTCGACTTGGTGCTTCGAGCTTCAATGGCAAATATAGAACACAAAAAAATACACGTGGCAATCAGCATGTCAGTGTTAATCGATAATACCGGCATTCTGCAAATGCTCCTTCTTTTCTGTCCATTTTTCTTTCACTTTCACAAAAAGCCTCAAATCAATCTTTTTGTTAAACAATACTTTCATGTCATTTATAGCTTCATATTTTATTTTTTTTATCATACTTCCCGCTTTCCCGAGGATAATACCTTTTTGCGACGACTTCATAACAACGATAGACTGATGAATTCTCGCTTTTTTATCAGTTTCATGAATATTTTCAGTTTCAACATAAACGCTATAAGGCAATTCTTTATCTAAATGATAAAACAATTTTTCCCGAGTAATTTCCGCAAGACGAATAGTTATTGGCAAATCAGTCGCCTTATTCGCTTCATACCACCAATGACCATCCGGCGCAGAATTGCATAAAAATTGCCGTACCTCATCGATTCCATCCTGTTTCAGGGCGGAAATCATAAAGAAGTGTTTCACAAATTCATATTTAGATAAATTCGAAGCAATCCTAGCGATATTTTCCTTTTTAGCAATATCAACCTTATTAAGCACAACAGCTACTATGGCGTCATTCGACAACCGCTCCAGTATTTTTACATCTGGCGATATATCTTTTAATGTTGAATCAATAAGCAATAACACTATATCACAATCTTTATATGAATTTTTAAAGTTCGCAGAAATAACTTTCTCCAATGGCGTTTTTGGTTTACAAAATCCCGGTGTATCAATGAAAATCAATTGCACACCCCCCACTTCCATTATTCCATGAATTTGACGCCTGGTTGTCTGTATTTTTGGCGAAACGATCGAGATCTTTTCGCCAACCAAAGCATTCAATAACGTCGATTTTCCGGCATTTGGCGCGCCAATAATCGCCACAAATGCACACTTGCTATTTTGCATCGTCCTTATATTCCTTCTCCTTTTTCTCGTGTCGCTCCTGTGCCTCAATACACAATGTTGCAATAGGGCGCGCTTCCAAGCGCTTCAGACCTATAGGCTCACCAGTTTCTTCGCAGTACCCATACGTTCCATCATCTATTCGGGTTATTGCTTGATTTATTTTGTGAATCAACTTTCGAGCACGATCTTTCGTTCGCAACTCTAAGCTTTGATTGGCAATATTACTTGCAGAATCAAAAGGATCAGCCTCGTTACTGCTCTCCTCGAGTGTTTCACGAGCTCCATCACTTTCTTTAAGTAACTCTGCTTTCCAATTCAATAATTTTCCTCTGAAATACTCTAACTGTTCTTTTGTTAAATAATGCTCAAGTGCCTTTTTCTTCATAACATCCAATTCCCCGTTCTTCCGCTTGCTCCAATTTTAGCAAAAAATTTCGCAAATGTTCATATGATCATAGAGATATTTTTGAATCTTTTTGCGTCACTAAGTTTCCAAAATATTTGTCAAATTTGGATGTTTAGCAAAATTTATCCCATTTTTTTCAAATATTTCGCGTTCATACCAATTTGCATTTGAAAAAAGAATTGTCGCACTTTGTGCAGTTTCGCCCATTTGAATTGTCGTAACGATAAAAATCGTTTTGTCAAGCTTATAACTATGCAATTGATAGTATATCTCATGATATTGCTGAACAGAACTATAGTTAACTGCGAAACAATCGGTTAATGATGCAAACAAAGTTTCAGTGTTTGTTGCAAGAATTGACATACAACGCAAGACAACATCTGAACTTACGAGTATATATAAATACCCCCCAGACGTCTTGGTTGATACAACCAATTCGCCAAGTATGGAGTTCACCAATTTTTGGCAAGAAACGTTGTTCATTTGCCTTTTCTAAAGGCATCTAATGAAATTACCTTGCCAGCTTTATCACCTTCAGACTGTTGCGATTTTGATTCAGTCTTGGGTTTGATTTCTGAAAAATCAGGCGTAAAATCCAGGCAAAAATCCTCAGACGGATCGTTGACTGAAATTAACGCAGCAAATGGAACATATATTGTCTCATCCGAATGTTCAAAAGCCAAACTTACAGAAAATCCATAATCATCCAGGATTAAATCCCAAAATTCATACTGTAAAACGATAGTCATTTCTCCATCGTAGTCTTCCCGTAGCAGTTTTGACATTTTGACGTCCGGATGATTTACTGCAAAAGTAATATATACCTGCTGTTTCTTATATAACCCATCCGTTGCAATTTGTTTTATAATCTCCTTTACAATAGATATTGATGCTTTTCTCATCAAAAAACCATAATCCAGTTTCTTGGTCACTAATCCATTCTCCACAATCCATGCACAACAAATAGGGGGAATTCTGTTGCTCGGTTTCCCCCGAACCGCTTTTAGTTTACTGCTTCGCGAGAAACAGCATGCTAAGAAATATACTTAAAATCCCATCACGGGCAGATTAAGCAGCTTTCTTTGCAACAGCCTTTCTGTTAAGGTTGGCTGCAACTTTTCGCCTTCTATTTCTATTGGCAGTTATCAAAATTAGCCCGATAACGACGGTACAATGCCGAGTGAAAAATCCGCCTTTATTGCTCCATGTCGAACCTATTTCGCCCCCATAAATGGTGGAGGCGCAGGGTACTGCCCCCTGGTCCACAAAGCCTATTCCGCAAACCGTTTATCACTATAGTCACAACGTGACACTTTCATGATATCACAAAAATTACTCTTAGCGTTAGTTTTTTTGCTATCTAGGAGATGATATTAGCTTCTTTATTGTTGTTATTGATAAATAATCAAGCAAAATAACAATCGTTTAGAAGTACCAGTTTTGCACTGCACAAGCGACGAGTGTATTAAAAGAGAAATGCGAAAGAACTGGGGATTGAGGATGAAATAAGGTGTTCAAAGTGACGTGAAATCGATATACTATGCTGCATAGAGCCTTATGATTAAGAGTGGTTATGAGATCAAAGAATGTAGCAACGGAAATAGCAACTCTTCTTGATGAATTTTTCTTAATACAGAAAGATATCAATAAAGTGCAAAATGTTTATAATGTTGTTATGCGAGAGGTTGAAATTGCCATAATAAAAAAAGTCATGCGTGCGATGAATGGCAATAAAACTAAGATGTCACAAGTCCTTGGCATAAGTCGAAACACTCTTAATAAAAAAATACAAAAGTTAGGCATAAATGAATAAGGACACAGGAAGTAGGAAAAATTCTTTTTTGCTATTGCTTGGGAAATTTGTTGTTCGAAAAGGAATCAGTCATACTGATAAAGCTAAAATTGCTTGTGTAGGGCTTATTATATTAATAATAATGTCATCTGTCAAAGAAATACATATAGTAAAGCTGCAAAAATTTTTAACAACATTAACTTTGCCAATAAAAATAAGTGCGTATGAGGTATCACAGTTTCCAAAAGCAATTACTGCATATTTTGATGTTAAACGTGAGAATGACGAATTAAAACATAAATTAAATGAGCTTAAGATAAGCAATATACGGATGCAAAATTCTTTGTTTGAATTGGAAGAACTAAAGAAAATATTTAATATAAAACATCATTCGGGCAAGTTTACCAATACAGAAAAAGTTTTAGGGTACACTAATTCAGTTTATAACTCAAACATTATTATAACAAACACCAATGATATTACACAAAAAAGCTCGATTGCAATAACACCCGATGGACTTGTTGGGCTCATAGATGAGTGTTTTGCGAAAAGTTCTGAGATACTTCCGGTCACTAATTCAAGAATTGCCATACCAGTCCAAACAGGTTCTGGCATACATATAATAATATCAGGTACAGACCATTATAAAATGATTTCACGTGAAATACAAGCTGATAATATATCAAAGTTATCAATTGGAGACATTTTATATACTTCAGGAGAAGGTGGAACATATCCCTCGGGAATTCCTGTTGCAAAAATAACAAGTATAAAATCGCAAATAAATAAAATTGAAGCAAGACCAATCGTCGATATAAATACGATAAATTACGTCTGGATAGTGGAACAAATAACCCCCAAAAGTGATAAAATGTCAGAGAATGGATACTGACAGCTTTGAAGTGAAATTTATATGACTAAAAAAATTATAGTTTTTGGCAATCAAAAGGGAGGCACCGGAAAATCTACGCTAGCAATGCACCTTATCGTGAGTTTATTGCAAAAAGGCAACAAAGTTGCAACAATAGACGTTGATGCGCGCCAAGGCACCTTAACACGGTATATCGAAAATAGGGAGGCAACTAAGCGCGAAAATCCTGAAATACGAACCTCAGTTCATACGCCGGTTTTTGAAAGCGAGGCCGAAACAGTGAGGCAAATGGAACGAGAAAATCTGCAGAATTTTACAGAATTATTACGTTCTTTGTCTGCATTTGATTATATTGTTGTTGACACGCCTGGAAATGATAGTAATCTATCACGAATAGTGCATTCTTTTGCTGATGTGATTATTACTCCAATGAATGAAAGTTTTATAGATCTTGATTTGCTGGTTAGAATAAATGATTCCACTGAAACAAATATTAAGCCGAGCATATACGCTGAGATGGTCTGGAACCAGAAAAAGGAACGTATTATGCGAGACAAAGGAACGATAGATTGGATTGTTTTAGTTAATCGAATGTCCAGCGTTGCGTCGAAAAATAGAACGGAGCTTGACAGAGTTTTGGCGGCTTTGGCACGCAGGATTGGTTTTAGGTTGGCGAAAGGGTTTAAAGAGCGCGTAATTTTTAGAGAACTGTTCCTGTCAGGGCTGACGTTGCTCGATCGAAATGTTTCTGCATCTCAAATGAGTTTATCGCATATCGCGGCGAGACAAGAACTAAATGACTTATTGAAAGCGCTTGATATAGGAGGTGAGCAATGAAAATATCACAAACTGCAGCAGCGAAGATAAAAGCGACGTTGCAGAATAATCCGGAAAAGTTACCACGAATTGTGTTGAAAAAAGGCGGTTGTGCCGGTAATACGCTTGTTCTTTTGTTAGCAACACCAGAAAAAAATGATACTTTCTTGGAAATAGATTGTATTAGATTTGCAATAGCGGAAGATGCAATGCAATTTATTGATGATATTTTTATAGACCTTAAAACCGGTCTTACAGAAGAAATTACTGTCCAACGTACTAATGCTCATACTTGTAGGTGCGGAAAATCGTTTAGACTTTAGACACTATCGCTTTTTCTTATTCCAAACTTTTTCTGCTCCGTTGTGGTAAATTGTTTGGCGTTCCCGAGCTATGGCAAGTGCATTTGATGGTATATCTTCTGTTATAGTGCTCCCAGCGCCAATAATAGCTCCGTCATTAACGGTAATCGGCGATATAAGCGTTGTATTTGAACCGACAAAAACATTATCGCCAACAGTGGTCTTGTGCTTCTTTACGCCATCATAATTGCAGGTAATCGTCCCAGCACCAATATTTGTATGCTCACCGATAGTCGTATCGCCTATGTATGTGAGGTGTTTTGCTTTTGTTTTCATGCCGAATTCAGAACCTTTAACTTCCACGAAATTGCCAATAGCAGAACCGTCTGCGAACCTGGAATTCCCGCGTATACGCGCAAAAGGTCCAATCTCGACGTTCTGAGCAATGATGCAATCCTGCATGTGTGAAAATGCGTATATACGGCTTCCTGCGCCTATTTTGACGTTGTTGCCAATAATGACATTCGGCTCAATCTCAACTCCGCTTTCGATTACTGTATCGTATGAAAAATAAACCGTTTCCGGCGCAATTAGCTTAACGCCATTTTCCATAAACTTTCGACGCAATTTATTTTGCACAAACGCCTCAGCTTTTGTTAAATCTTGCATCGTATTTATGCCGTGGAAAGCCTCGTAGTCCGGCGATTGGATTACCTCAACATCCGTGATGAACTTAAATATATCGGTTAAATAATATTCGTTAGATTCCGTATTTTTTTCAATTAACGGAAGATATTGTTTCAGCAATTCAGTCTCTATTTTGTATACTCCCGTATTTGCCAAAGATATTATCTTTTCAGTTTCAGAAGCATTTTTGTATTCAACGATTTTATTGAATTTCCCATCATTTAAGACAACGCGACCATACGGCATATGCTGAAATTCAAGCGGCAATGTCATTGCTATCAAAGCATTATCAGAAGAAGTATTCGCTAAGCATTCCAAATGCTCAGCTGATATCAACGGCATATCTCCGCAAAGAATCACGGTATATTCCGAAGTTAACGCATCGAGAGCATATTTCACGGCATCTGCTGTGCCTAAGGGGTTTGGTTGGACTGTTACGGTTACATCGTTAAAATTTACGTCATTTTTTAATTCTTCGCGAGTAACAACGATAATGTTTGTTGGATTACATTCATGCGCTGTTTCGATAATATACCGTATAACTGGTTTTCCAGCTATATTGTGTAAAAATTTCGGTGTCGTTGAGTGCAGCCGTGAACTATTCCCAGCCGCTAGAATTACAAAATCTACAGACATATTTTCCTCACAATATAAATGACAAAATCCACACTATTGCAAAATGTACCATTGTTATAAACACAGCAGCACTTGCTATATCTTTTGCTTTCTTCGACAATTCGTGTCTTTCAAGACTTATTCTGTCAATGGTTGCCTCAATGGCTGAATTTACTGCCTCAGCAAATAAAATCAATACAAACGAACTGAACATATACAATCGCATACTAAAAGAAGTATCACGAAATATTTCTATTACAGCTAAAATTGTCATAACTATAAGCTCTTGGCAAAATGCACGTTCCTTTAGCAGATATTTCATTCCATTCACCGAATAAAAAAACGCATCTTTGATTTTAATTATACTTTTCATTTGCTTCTCACTTTTTCAAATTTTAATGATTTATCTTCAATCGTTACTTTCATATACCCAGAACGCCCGTAATAATCCAATCCATTCGCATAAAATACCCCAGGCTTTTCATTCGGATTTTCTATTTTAAATCCCAGTAACTCGGCAATCATCTTCGCTATAACATAAGGATAAATCGCCTTTAAAGAGCGTATATTTTTCATAAATTTCTCATCGTTGCTCTGAAACAAAAACGGCACTGTTGCCACCTCAGGCTCAATTATGCTATGCCCAAACATTCCTTTTTCGCCAAGCATTTCGCTATGGTCTGATGCCCAGATTATATAAAATTTACCTCCCTTCTGCTTATTAAATCGCTCAAATACTCGTACTATAAAGGTATCGTTATATCTCATTGCATTATCGTATTCATCAATTTTTG
>JAFSTL010000075.1 GCA_017450545.1 Alphaproteobacteria bacterium | reverse complement strand
TATCGCCTCCGGCTTCCACTATTCCTGCAATTATCCAAACAATACCATCTATTATGTAGTATAGCAACACTAACCACAGAATATTCGTTGCTCGTTCAATTAGTTCAGGTGATACATCGAAACGTATAAAATTGTTTATGATCCATTCTGGGAAAAATTTGAATATCCCTGCGATAATCAAGACAAAAATTATATGTATATATAAAGATTTATTCAAAACTTCGTTTATCTTTATTCTTTTCCCAGCCCCAAGGAGATTTGATGAAATTGCCATTGCTCCTCTTTCCAAACCACAAACTATAAATGACATGAATAAGTTTACAGAAACGGCTATAGATTGAATCATTGCCTCTTCTTTCGCAACACTTGCCAGAAGGTAGTAAACAACGCTCCATGACAATGTTTCAAACATATGAGAAACACCGCCTGCTAATCCCAGCTTCAGGCATTCTTTTAACTTTTCTAAACGCAACCTGAAATTCGTGGTCTGGTATTTTTCTCGTATCTGTTTTTGCAAAAAACACGCAAACAAAAACACTGCATTGACAAGTACAGCGACGACGGTTCCGATTGCTGCCCCAACACTTCCTGTGTATGACACTATGCCGAAATGACCAAAGACTAATGTTATATCCGCAAACACATTAACAATATTTGCCAATATAACTGATATTGTCACTAAATATCCTTTACCAATAGCGACAAAAAATGAAGATAGAGAATAATAAATGCCATAAATTGGTGCGACGCACATCAGAACCTTGAAATACGGTACTCCTTCAGTTTTAAGTTCAGCCGGGATACATAAATCAGAGGCGAATACAGAAACAGGTATAGAGATGGCAAACAAAGACAATGAAAACCAAATCATTTGCCACACAGGAATGCCGGCGCATTCGTATTTTCCGGCGCCGTTATAATTCCCGACAAATGAGCCAGCAATCATGGTCGTCGACATTGTTGCAAATTGAAGGGCAGCACACCATAACGACGCAGAAGAGGCGCCTATCATCGCATCAATTGAATATCTAGCAAGCACAAGCTGGTCCAGTATACTCATAAAATGCGATGATAAAGCTGAAATCATCAGTGGCAAAGCAACTCTGAATACCCGCCACGCCGTTACTCTTTCAATAAAGTCAAGACGCATAAAAACATTTCTTCATGCCAGCGCATCTATGGTATCACTTCTTTTCCAAAAACACCAGACGAGCAATATAACTTCACGATTATATTGCTTTTTTTATACCGCTTTTTTAAGCAGAAATCTGAGATGACTTTTCGCTTTGATGCACCTTTTTCTTCAATTCTTCATCTTTATCGAAATCATACACAACGTCCCCTTTGTCTGGTTTTCCAATCAAAAGTTCAAACTCTGATGGAAGTTTCACAACTTTCGTTGGGAAGTTCTTATCCGTGTAATGCAGTTCATATCTTGGAGCAAGTTTGTTTGTGAAGTGCACAATAAGTGGAGCAGAATATAGCGCATCGTCAGGTGAAATTAGCGACCGCAAAGACATTTTAAACTCTTTTTCAGAAAGTTCGTAATCATTTCTCACAATTTTCCATACCTCATTCTCAAACTTTTCCTCCAGTTCCCACGAATACGGATACGACTGAACTTTCGCGTAGTAATCCTGTCTGGTTGTTTTTGCAAGGTTGTCGTGATATATGGCAACTATATCAGTCAGCGAGCACTCCAGTATCGCGCCCTTAAGATATATCATTTGTTGTTTTATCGGCTGTCCCCAAAGTTCCCGCGGTTTAAATGGAATTCCAGCCATGGTCTCCCTTAAATGCTTTATGCTAGGACTTTCGTAAGTCGGCAGGTTCCGAATTGGACAAATGACATGCTTTCCTAAAGTTTCATCATATATACACGGCGACTTGATATTTAATGCTTCACTGTAGTATCTATTCTGGCCAATTTCTATGAATACCTTTTCCTGTGCTTCAATCTCCATAACGCTTGCATCGCTCAGCAATAAAACGCTGGCAACAGCCAAACATTTCACATTCTTCATAACCTCAATCTCTTTATCATAATCCTTCCACTATCCATGATAGCATAACGGAAACTCTGTGTCAAGCGTTTTTTTATGAAATCTGTTCATATATCAAAGTGAGGTAATACAAATTTCTTTGGTCATTCGGCAAAGTTTCTATAAATTTATCACCTAAGGGTTTTACAGACCGATATAAGCTATCGACCACATACCACCCCTGATTTGTTCGTATCGATGCTACAGCGTGGTTGTTGCCCTTATCGTATTGCACTGTTGAAACCACTTTATATTTTTTTATGCCTTCATTCGTCTTCAGTGCAAACACTTCTGGAGATGTGAAGTCATGTAAGTAATTCAAATTTGTGTAGCCCTTCTCGATAAAGAGGGTCTCTGGAGCTTTAGTTATCTTTCCCCTATAGCCGCCAGGTATTTCATTGGTCATTTGCTGCAGCACTTCTAATAAATCTTTCTCTCCAGATAATGCTTGTATTATAACAGCTCCATCATGGCATGTTCCCGTGTACACAATATCGTTTATTCTCGCTTCTTGTATTGTATATATCTTGAAAATTTCAGACAGTTCGCCTCCTGAATTTTCGATCTCATAATTTAGACATTGTATTATTTCTTTTGCAAAATCGTTTGGATTTTTATATTCCTGTGCTCTGTATATGCTCTTTCCTATTATTGTGTCTGGATCTTCTATACTCTCCCTCCCCTTTTTCTGCTTATATTGTGTGCGCTCCATCCTATCTATAAGATCGGCCATTGTTGCATCCTGCTCGTCAACATCTATTATGCCTTCAATAATTCCAAATAACTTCTTTATAGCAACACTGACTTTCCAATCAGTTACCCCTTCTTCTTTGGGCATATTTACAAGTCTTTCTATAGTCGCTCTAAACCTTGGAGAATTATATAAAGCAGTAATTGCAGAATTTATATAACATTTATTTCCTTCTATTTGACCTAGAACATTTATATAATTCTTGAATGCATTTATCTTATTTGCATCTAAAAGCATTTTGTCTATATCTAAAGGGGTCATAATCTTCTTTGATAGTTTTATTTCATCACTTACTTCCATATACTTATTTATATTTTCGAATTTCTTAAAATGAGCTTTCTCTGGTTCAATCGCAGTTACTTTTCCTCCTTCTATGGTAATAAAAATATCGCCCCGAAAAATAATATTTTTATATTTCATAGCCCCATTAACTTTAAATTGACCGCTTTTATCGTGTGCGCTATATTGTTTTAATATTACACATCTTTGGCTAAGACGTTTTATATATCCATACAAACTTAAATCTGTTGCATACGTTTGTATATCGCTCACCGCGTTCTGTATATATCCGCAATACTTTTCTCCATAATATGTTTTCAGTTTTGCTCCAACAGCTGAAACTCCATCATTACTTAGTACTCCGTGCTTATGTATTGCATATTCCAAGTAATTCCACAATACAACTGCATTCCAATTCTCTGGAGAATACCCCGTATGGTCCTTTGCTTCAAATGTTACTATTTCTCCAACATTTTCAAACTCCGCCTTTTTTTGCAAACAATCTGCAATCGCCTGAGGTATAACTTTGTATATCGAGTCCTCGTATATTTTGTCATTATACCATTTGTCTTTGCGCAGACTTTTGTCATAATATCCAGCATTAGCTCTCCAACCAGCTTCATACACAAAGTGTTGAAACTT
>JAFSTL010000010.1 GCA_017450545.1 Alphaproteobacteria bacterium | reverse complement strand
TTTAGTAATGTTGGGAAAATAGTAACATTTGAAGCAAATGACCACACGGGGTATTCTCCAGAGAATTGGAATGCCGTTGTATTGTGGAATTATTTATATTTTGCTATATATAAAGCTACAGCTTTGTCAGATAAAGGCGTTGAGGCTGTCGGGGATAAACTGAAAACGTACTACAAAAACGAGTATGACGGAGAAATAGATAAAGCCGTGAGCGATATACAAGCGTATGCGACGGATTTAAATCTATATGATTATATAAAAGAGGTACACACAAATCAGAATAATAACAAATATTTCACAGTAAGACAAGAATTCGATACAACAAATAAATCTGCGATCATACACTTACAACCTTGCAATATAACAATACATATAAACAATGGTAAAGTATCTGGACATGAAACCGAACCGAATACAGTTCCCACATCAAAAGACGAAATACATGCTTTGCCGAATTTTGCCGGCGACGAGATACCGAATCTACGTAACGAAAATGGCGTTGATATATCTGCGAATAAATGCTGGTTTAACTCAGTTATGATAAATTTGTATAATTCAAAGACAATACATAAAGTTATAAACGACCTACAAGCTAAATCACACGATAAAACAATGCCAAGCTACTGGATACAAAAAATATTCAACGATATCCGCACCGGAGATATGACCCATTACGGCGATCACCTGAAGGGGTGGGATAATGCAAGGAAAATTTTAAGACAACCGAAAGAAGGAACAAACGAAAGCTGTGACAACAAATATATACCGCTAAACAGCAATACGAGGCTAGGTCCAGATGTATTCATTGGTATAATATATCAAGATCTGATGGAAGAGGCAAACACAGAGAAAGACAAAGATAAAATAGAAGGCGCGTTGTATGTACATATTAATTACATTGAAGGTCATGATAAGTGCCAAGACAGCTATAATATGACTGAATGCATGATAGTCGTTAACGGCGGAAATGAGTCTGGAAGTGACCGCAGTCTTAATGAAACAATGACAAGATATACAAAAATCAGGGATCGTAAAGCAGCTGAATGTGAATTGTGTCACAAATATGTGGAAAGTTTTATGAAAACACAGATCCTGTCGTTACCAACATTATTGGTTTTCGCAGATGCACAAGTGACAGAATGTCCCGAAACATTGCATCTACAAGATGAATACGGGACTTGGGAATATAAATTAATTGGCGTTGCGGATGATGTGCCCGGTTATCAACCAATTGAACATGTTTGCGCAAAGATAAGACTCAATGGGAACCAGTGGATTAAAGTGGATGAACTTGATTCAAAAAAAGTGGAGGCGAATACAAAGTTTGAAAAAAGCTATGCTCAGAACAGATATGCGTTCTACGAAAGTATTTCTTAATTTGAGCCTTGTAACATTACTTGTCCAGAAGCGTTTTCTTCAGCAAAATGAAATCCCTGAACGCGACTGCTTTTTGATTTGGTGAGCGCAGCAGGTAAGCTGGATGGAAAGAAGCAATTGTGTTTATTCCCATATAAGTGTTCTTGGAGCCACGTAATCTAGATATTGATTCGGAAGTATTTAAAATCGACTTAACTGCAACGCCACCGAGCAATAGCAATACTTTTGGCTTTACCAGCTTGACATGTTGCTCGACATATGGCATGCAAAATGCAATCTCCTCAGCAGACGGGGTTCGATTTCCAGGAGGTCGCCAAAAAAGTATGTTGGAGATATAGACCTCGTCGCGGCTTAATCCCACAGATGCTAGCATGTTATTAAGTAATTTCCCACTTTGCCCCACAAAAGGCTTGCCTTGTTCGTCCTCATCTTGCCCCGGAGCTTCGCCGATAATCATCACATCTGATGATGGATTGCCGTCCGAAAACACAGTATGCCTCGCCATTTTTTTCAATGGAAAATCCAGATTGAATACAGCTTGCCTCAGTTCATCTAGTGATGTAAAATTTAACTTATTTTCAACACTCATGGTGATTTTAGCTTGCTTTTCTTCAGTAAAAGCTGTATGCTCTATGTCATGAAAGACATGCGTGATTCCAAATGCTTTATACCATTTGGTAACTAACGATTCTGTTTGGAGCAAATTCTCATTCATGAGCTTAATTGTATCAAAGGCTCTGGCAAAAGTCAATCTGGCGTTAAATATAACAGGGAAGACGAGCAGTGGGTATCATGAAATGCAAAGCATTTTCGCTTTTTTGCAAGACCTATATGACGAATTGATTTTCAACACAGACAGAGAATTTGATGAAAAGGCAGTAGTAATTCCGGGTGTTGAAAATAATTCTATATTAAAAGCATACACAATTTTGCGAAGTAATTTTGATTTAAAAATTCCTTATGTAAAAATTATAAAAAATATACCGATTTGTGGTGGGCTAGGAGGTGGCTCCAGTGATGCTGCGTGCTTTATAAATACTGTGTTTGACTATTGGGGATTTACTCAAAAAGAAAAAATGACTTATACAGATATATTCCGTCCTTTAGGCGCTGATACTAAAGTTTTTTTGTTCAAATATTTTACAAATAGCAGATTTGTTTACATCGATGGAACTGGGATTGATGGGGCAATTTCAAATATCGACTTGCCATATATAGACAAATATATTTTAATAATTAATGATGGCACACAGCTTTCGACGAGCCAAGTTTTTGAAAATTTTAAAGAGCCATTTTGTCAAAATGTTTCCGAACCTCGTCAATTACTTCTGTCTCCTCACAATTCACTTCAAAATTCAGCATTAGAACTTGCGCCTCACTTGCAAGATATATTGGATATATTTGATAATATGTCTCCTATTTTTTACGGTATTTCCGGCTCCGGAGCAAGTTGTTTCGCAATGTTAGGCAATGCGCAGATAGACATAAGACGTATACCGTATGAACAGGTTATTTTAAGTAATTTTTGATGTTTTGTTTACATTTTGGAAAATGTATTGGATAATATCCATAGATAGTGTTTAGGATAAGCTCTGATGGTAGGCAATTTAGCTGAGAAAATACATGTCTTTGGTGACGAAAAAATACTGACTGTGACGGAGTTGTCGCAAGCGATAAAGGGAACTATCGAAGATAACTTTCATTCTTTAAAATTGCAAGGAGAAGTTTCGGGCTTGAAGAAACACTCATCTGGGCACACTTACCTTTCGCTAAAAGATGCAGATTCAGTTATAAATGCGATATGTTGGCGAGGTACTAGGCTCAATATAGCTCTCGAAGATGGCATGGAAATTGTGGTTAAAGGCAAGGTAACGTCTTATCCTGCGAGATCGCAATACCAATTCATTATAGAAGAAGCGAATATGGCCGGCGAAGGCGCCTTGTTAAAATTGTTGAATGAACGAAGAAAGATATTTCATTCAAAAGGTTATTTTGCGAATAATCGTCCGCTTCCTAAATTTCCACAACTTATTGGCATTGTCACATCGAAAACCGGAGCGGTGTTACAGGATATGAGACATCGCCTCGAGGGGAGATACCCGTTTTGCAGAGTGCTTGTGTGGTCTGTTAATGTTCAAGGAACGGCAGCGAAGGATCAAATTGCAGCGGCAGTACGTGGCTTCAATTTTATGACTGAAAAGCCTGATTTGTTAATTGTTGCTCGTGGTGGGGGAAGCATTGAAGATTTGTGGGCATTTAACGAAGAAGAGGTCGTGAAGGCTGTTTTTGAGAGCAAAATACCGGTAATTTCTGCTGTCGGACACGAGACCGATACTACGCTGATTGACTATGCATCGGATTTAAGAGCACCAACCCCAACTGCTGCAATTGAATTGGCAACTCCAGTTTTGTCTGAAGTAAAATTGCAGGTTTCAGATAATGCAAATCGTATGAGCCACTCAATGTTAAGAATAATTAAAGAGCTAAATGTTAGAGTTTCTGCAACTGCCAGGTATTTATCCTCATCTCAGTCGTTTATAATTGGGGTGACTCAAAAATTCGATGATAGGACAGAAAGGTTATCTGTGGCGATTAGAAATTTTTTCAGAAAAACAGAGTTGGCACTAAAAGCCTGCAGGATAATTAGTCCAGCCAACTATATTCTTATAAAACAACAAAGGTTTGAAGCAACATCGAAATCCTTTAATAAGATATTGAAAAATTATCTAGTTCGATACCTTGATAAATTTGAAACTATGCAAAATAGACTTGAGCAATCTTCTTTTAACAAGATTTTGTCTAAGGGATTTTGTTTCGTGACTGATTTAGAAGGAAAAACCGTGGAAACAAAGGAGATTTTTGAACAATCGAGAAACAATGAATTAGCTATTCACTTCCAAGACGGCGTTTCCAAAATCTGAATATT
>JAFSTL010000074.1 GCA_017450545.1 Alphaproteobacteria bacterium | reverse complement strand
ATACAGTATAAATACTATGCAACCTAAAGTCAATGCAACAATCATATAGAACTGAGTCATATTGTTGGGACTTAATAGCCCAAAGCTTGTTCCATAATTGAGAGTCAGAACCAAATTTATACCACGACAAACCGGCACAAGAGCATTGCTTGGTATAAATGCCAACACCGCAAATTTTGTTGCTTGGTCAAACAGTATAACAAAGAAACAAAACAATCCACAGAATGTATATAACTTGCCTTGCTCAGTCATCTCTATTGCGAAAAACGCGACAACCTTGATTATACCATAATCGACGCAAATACAACTCCTACCATCCCCTTGGGGGATTGGCAAGTATATTAATAAAGAAGCATTCTGCTATGCAGAAACAGGGCAATTGAGAGCACTAGCATTTGTATAGATTTGTTGTAGCACTTAGTGTTGCGGTGTAATCGAGCTAAGCAATTATGATAAAGAATTTTATAAAAAGAGACATATTGTTGAAAAATTTTCCTTAAAGATTAAGAAATTTAGAAGTATTTCAACAAAGTATACCAAAAACATCTCGTCCTTCCAATCTTACCTCATAATCGCATCCATTATGCTTTACTGCAACAACCTTTGACGAAAACATCTAGTAACATACAAGATACGATAGTAAAAGTCAGTATTGATCTCAGGCATATCAAGGAAGTAGACGACCTAAAAAAGGACAAAATCCCATATGGAATGATAATGAAAAGTCCAATAATATTTGTTATTTGTGTGTGGATTGTTTATTGGGTCAATTGTAACGGGATATGTGCTGTGGGCAGAAAAACAAAAACGAAAGGAGTTGAAGAAAGAATTGATAGAGTATGTGGACAAAATAAGGGATTGACGTAATTCCGAAATCCAAACGTAATACAAGCAAAGTCTTTTCAGAAGTGGCATGTTGGAAGCAGCATAAAGAGATAGAGCAGGTGCTATGCCTTACTATTGGCGACAAATCAAGCATAACTGTGCTAAAGTCTGTTATGTGGAGAACTTTGAGGCTTGGGATTTTGCTCCTGTCGAGCCGAATTTATACAAAAAGTTATGAGCAGCGGGAGCAGACAATATACCGCGGTGACTGTTTATTTTCATGCTACGTTCCATCCTAGCACATTTTTTCTCATCGTGCTATATTCATGCAGGATTGCCGCGTGATGTAAGAAAAATCTCTTCAAAAGTGGCATAATGGAAGCGACATAAAGAAATAGACAAAGCACTATGTTGTTAACAATTTTTGTTTTGGCGTGTTTTGTGGGGTATTACGTCGTTTTGAAGGTTACTCCGGCGTTGCATGCGCCGTTGATGTCTGTGACAAACGCTGTATCTAGCGTTATTATAGTCGCCGCTGTTAGCTGTGTTTTTGTAGCGATTATTGGCAACAGTCCGAATGTTGATTTGTGCTCGTGGCTCGGATTGGGCGCAGTTTTTCTGACTGCGATAAATATCGTTGGTGGATTTATGGTAACGAAACGTATGTTGTCAATGTTTTCGACTAAGCATCATGATAAGAAGGTGAAGTAATATGATTATATATAATATTTGCATTTATGCATCCTTACTCGCTAGTGTGTTATTTATATTGGCATTGCGCGGACTATCTTCCGCAAAAACAGCAACAAAAGGCAACTGGTTCGGCATTGCAGGCATGACGTTAGCGTTGCTGGGCACGCAAGTTCCTGTATATTTCGCGAATTTAGAAATAAGCCTATCGCCTGCATTGATAAAAATACTGATTGTCGCAGTTTTAGGGGGAATTATTGGATATGTCGTCGCCAAAAAAGTAAATATGACTGCACTACCTCAGCTTTTGGCTGGATTTCATAGTTTAGTTGGATTGGCTGCTGTTTTTATTTCCTTGGCATCATTCTTTTGTATATATGGAATACCATCAGTAAATCATGACAATATGCGTGCACTCGAAATGGTTTTGGGTGCGGTGATTGGGGCTATAACATTTACTGGTTCAGTCGTCGCATTTGGAAAACTTCAGGGGATAATAAGTGGAAAACCTTGGCGATTTAAAGGGCAACGGCAAATAAATATTATTTTAGGCGGCTGTCTCATCGCGTTAATAATCGCTTTTGTCATAAAGCAAACGCCGGAATTGCTCATCCACGCCATAGTTTTGTCGCTTGTTATTGGCTACCTCCTTATAATGCCGATAGGTGGTGCTGATATGCCCGTTGTTATTTCTATGCTGAATTCATACTCTGGTTGGGCAACTGCCGGCATAGGTTTTTCTGCAAATAACCGGTTGTTGGTCATTGTGGGTGCATTGGTTGGAACTTCTGGCGCAATATTGAGTCATATAATGTGCAAAGGGATGAATAGGTCTTTAGTGAAAGTCATTTTCGGTGGTTTTAGCTCACAAAACGACATAGCGAATAGACACGAGAAGCAAACTCAACAAAACGTAAAACTATGTAGT
>JAFSTL010000073.1 GCA_017450545.1 Alphaproteobacteria bacterium | reverse complement strand
CATCAACTGTCGCGACATAGTGCGAATTTGAGAAAATCTTGATTTCACAAAGCTTGCAAACTTTTTTCATCGACGGATACTCGATTTCCGTGATTTCCTCTATCTCATCACCAAAAAAACTGATTTTCCAAAACGAATCAGTTTTGTGTGCAGGAAAAATCTCGATAGTTTCCCCAGTTGACCTGAAAATTCCACGTTTAAATTCAAGGTCATTTCGCTGATATTGCAAATCAGCTAGTTGCCTGCAAAGTCTTTGTGGTGAAATATGTGCGCCTGTCTTCAAAGGTAATATAACATCGGTATAGCTTTCGATTGCACCAATACCATATATACACGAAACACTAGCGACGATTATCACATCGTGACGCTCTAACAAAGAGCGTGTCGCAGAATGCCGCATTCGGTCAATTTCCTCATTTATCGATGAAGTTTTTTCGATATATGTGTCCGAATGTGCGACGTATGCTTCAGGTTGGTAATAGTCATAATATGACACAAAATACTCGACAGCATTATTCGGAAAAAACACCTGCATTTCAGAAAAAATTTGCGCAGCCAAAGTCTTGTTGTGTGTCATTATCAAAGTCGGACGGTTCAGATTCTGTATGACATTAGCAACGGTGAAAGTTTTCCCCGAGCCTGTCACTCCAACAAGAACCTGGTCACTAACTCCTTTTTGAACTCCGGTTGTTAGAAAATCGATGGCTTTTCCCTGATCTCCTGCAGGTCTATAGTCGGAAATCAGCTGAAAATCCATTTACTTCTCTCTGAAAATAATCCGCCCTTTATCGAGGTCGTATGGCGTCATTTCAACTTTAACTTTGTCTCCAACCAAAATTCTTATACGATTTTTCTTCATCTTCCCAGACGCATGCGCAAGAATTTTGTGTCCATTTTCAAGTTCCACTCTAAACATCGTATTCGGCAAAACCTCCAACACCGATCCATTAAACTCAACCAAATCCTCTTTTGACATAAATAATAAAAACATATCCTCTAGATACAATGATATCACAAATTGGATGTTCTTGCTAAGCTATTGTGTTATTTTTTTCGCTTCCTCTTTTGTTATTGTTTTCGCATCAAGCAATGCCTCCTTTATTGCCTGTCTAAAATATTTTCTCCATTCTTCGCGCTCCATTTGTTTTGCCTTTTCTTCGTCTATTTGTAATGCTGTATGAAATCGTTTGACCCTTTTGCTCATTGCTACTTTCTGTTGTTCTGTTATTGTTGTTTTTTTATCTATTATGCCATCCATGTCTACCACGTCGCACAGCCCCGCGACTAATGGCTCCAAGTTGTTTCCCCCAACTTGATTTAACATATTGTATATTTCTATCAATTTATTATTATAATTTTGGTTCAACGCACCAGTTTCGGCATCTTTTCTACAATTATTAATATATCTTCTCACCCTGTCCATCGTGTACTCATCGTCGCTTATCTCCCTAAGCGCATACCGTTCATTATGGCTAATTTGAAATATATTATCTAAATACTTTTCCTTTTCGTACCGTAGATCGCCTATATTTTGAATTACACGAATTTGTGATGCCGTAAATCCTGTCATGCTGCAGTTTTCACCAATAAATTCTATGAACGCTTCCGCTTTCTTATATCCGGTCTGATGGTACGGTTGCCTCGCGTGCCAGTAATCCACGTAGGCGCGTTGTCTTTTTATTACGTCGCAAAATATACCTTTCATTACCATATATTTTATTATATCTTTATGCTTATCTATATAAACACTGTATTTAGACAAGGTTTTCCCATATGTATCATCTAATGTTTTATTTGTGTCCTCCATCTTCTTATGCCAGTCTTCTAATTTCTTAGCATATTCTCCTAAAGACAATATGTGCCAATAATCTTTGATGTCATTTATCGCGTTGTTTATATCAGACTCATATTTTTTTCCATAAACTTTGTTTAATCCTTTACACACTTCTTTTACTATTGTCGTTATTCCATGATAATTTTTGTGTTTTTGTTTATTATTTCGATACCTATTCAGCACATTGACAAACACGACGTAGTTCCAGTTTGACTGATTGTATTGCTCCACTGGCACACTACCTTTACATTCCAATATTTCGTCATAATCATCTGTATATTCAATCGTCCCGCCTTTTATGCCAAATATACATCGAGCTATCTCGGTTGGAATTAACTTATATACTGTATTGTAATACTTCAAACTCTCATATCGAACTATTTCGTTTTCCTCTGGTGTATTCTCGTAATTATTCCGTATATCCCACATATATGCACGGTAATGCTCCGTAAAAGCATCGACACCAAATGCAACATTTATATCCTGCTTCGATATTGCCTCCAGCTGGCCTATGTCCCTATGCTCCAAATCCAGCTCAAACTCCGCCATAACTACATCTGCTTGCACATTCGTCGCAACAACAACGGTGCTAACCGCTAATCTCAATAAGGCTTTCATCAAACAACTCCTATCTACCAACCTATAGCTTCAGTATACCACAGATTGCCAGTCCCCCAAAATAATGTGTGTGGGCATTCAGAAGTGGCGGCTATAGTTTTGCTTTACTACTTTGCATGTTGTGTGTTTAGCTTTGTGTATACCTTTTCAAATAACAGCGCAAACATACCGTGTCCAAAAACGTTTGAAGAAGTTGCAATTGGGTCGAATAGGACGTAAATCGCAGTTATTGCCGTGAGCATTTCCGGTGAAAACCCGAAAACGTGTTCAAAAATCGGAACAAATATTAGAGCGCTACCGCCAGGTATGCCAGCACTCGCAAATTTTGCCATAACGCCATAAAGCGTGAATATGAGGTATTTGCCGGCGTCTGGGATACCGTATCCGAACGATACCATCAGGGCTAATCCAATTATCGGAATTGCGAAACAGTCCCCCAACAAATGCATATTCGCCGTTGCAGGCACGATGAATTGCGCCAGGTTTGCGTTTTCCAAATTTTTTTTGCTTCCTTCAATTGTCGTCGGAATTGCTGCCGCGCTCGACATGCTAAACAGACCTATCAACACACTGGGCAACAAATTTTTGAATTTAGTCATCGCTCTCTTAACGTTACGTCCTGATAACATGAACATCACAACAAACATGTAACCATATGCCAAAATAGCAACAATTCCTAATAAAACTGCGTATTCACTTATTATCAATGCCAACGTTCCTTCGTATTGCATTTTTACGATAAATCCCAAAACAAAAAGAGGCAATATTGGACAAATAATTCTCTTTAACAAAAAATTCGCAGTTTTATTTAGCGCAATACTTATTCTATCCAAGGAACTTATTTTGATTACGTTGCATAAAATACCCGCCAGTGCTCCTAAAATGAGCGCCACGTCATTTCTCACTATCGGCGGAATGCTGAAACGCCACGCTGGCTCCAATGTATTCTGTGTTGACAGTTCCGAAATCGTCACAATTCCTGTTTTGAGAACTGGCGCTGTAAAAATGTATGAAACCCAAAATCCCGCAAAATTTGATAAACACACCAAAGGGACGAGGCAAAGTATAACTTTTATCGATTCATTTTTGAGGCTTAAAATGCCATTCAAAACAAATGAAAATATAATCAATGGCAATATAAAAACTATCACTTCTTTTAATAACAAGCTAATAGCGTATACCTGAGCTTTTAATGCCAACTCAAGACTGTCTCCAAAGAACAATACAAATAAAAAAAGAGATAAAACCAAAAATGGAAGATTTAAAAACTTCTTTAAATGCACTTTTTTACAAAAAAACTTATCCATATTTGTCCATTATATCACAACGACAAAATCCGGTCTATGATAAGGAACAGAATAGCAGAGTTTGCTTATAAATACGACAACATGTTTTTAAATAGAGATTATGTTGAGAGCACTTATTGTAATCGTTTCAAAACGCAAGCACGGTTGATTTGTGATAAATCTTTCTTTGTACATAATAATCTTAAATCTGACGTGATTTTATCTATTTGTTGACAAAATCCTATTTCTATAAATAGCAATCCATCTGGTCGCAAATACTTTGATACACTTGGCAATATGGCTCTATATGCATCCATTCCGTCTGCCCCTGCAAAGAGAGCTATGGCAGGATCGTATAACGTCGATTTGTCAAGAGGATACTCGGTTTCGACATATGGTGGATTTGAGACGATAACGTCAAAATCTCCATTAACATTTTGAAACCAGTTGCTAACAATAAATTGTGATTGTGTGTCAACTTTATGTATCTGGGCATTTTTCTTAGCAACATCTAATGCGTTTGGACTAATATCAACAAAACAACAGGAAGCATTTACGTATAATTTGAGCAATGTAATTCCAATGCAACCTGTGCCAGCGCCGAGATCTAAAATTTTCAATTGTTGCAAAGTATTTGGATAATATTCTCGAACTAATTCTATTAGTGTTTCTGTTTCTGGTCGAGGATCAAGAGTATCTTGTGTCGTTTTAAATTTAACGCCATAGAATTCTTTTTCGCCCACTATTTTTGCAATTGGTTCACATTTACTACGTCTAGATAAATTTAATATAAATTTTTCATAATTCTCATCGGAAAGTTGGTATGATTTTGTAAAAAATAGTTTAGAATACTCCTGTTTTAAAATATTTGATAGAAGCAACAGAGTCTCATGATGTGAGACACCATATTCTATGGATAATTGCTTTAATCTTTGATTACTTAAATTTATCATAATAGATAGGCTGGCTTTTCTTGAAAAAATGCCAAAAGCCTGCCCATCGCGTGCTTTCTTAGAACCAGTAAAATTTTGTCTCCAACATTTAAAAGCATATTTTTGGGCAATAAAAATATTTGTTCATTGCGTTGTAATGCCAAAATGCCTATCTCGTTTTTTGTTATAATTTCATCTATTGAAACTCCGACCGCATAACTATTATCTGTAACATTCAGCGATAATACTTCAATGTTTTTCTCATCGATTGATAATATATTTTCAATGTTTCTTTCTTGAATATAGTGTAAAATTTTTGAAGCAGTCGCCATTCTTGAATCAAGAATGGAATTTATTCCAAGGGAGTACAGAATATCTGCATATGCAAAATCATTTAAAATCGTAGCTACCCGTTGTGCTCCCCATTTTTTGGAAAGTAAACTTGAAAGAATGTTGATTTTATCGTCATCCGTAGCCGAAATGACAACGTCGGCACCGCGTATCCCGGCAGTATCCAAAACATCTGCACTCAAAGGATCTCCATGGAGAATTTCAATGTTATTCAATCTCTCAGAAAGTTCTTCCGCGCGAATTAAATCACTTTCTATAATTTTGAATGTACTATTTGTTATATCTAAGGCGTTTACAACTTTTGCACAAATCTCATTTCCTCCGATAAAAATTACATTTGAATGACGCTCTGGCGAATATCCAAATAAGCCCATAGCATTTGCGACATTTTCAGTTGCGCAGGACAAATAAACCTCATCTCCAGGATAAATAACATCATTTTTATTCGGAATAATCCATTGTTCTGAGTGTTTTATGGCAATTATAGCAAAAGCATAATTTGGTTCAATAGATTGAATATATTTTAATTGAATCCCTGCTATCGGAGAGCCTTTTCTGCAAGTGATGCAAATAAGTTTTATTCTGCTATTAAAGCAAGAAACAACATCAGTAGCGCCAGGTATTGATATTATACGTTTCACCATTTTTATTATTTCAAGCATCGGAGAAACCACGAAATCTATAGAAAATCGCCCTTTCTCGAAAAGCTGATGTTCGTCAAAATTCACTTTTTTATCTATCCTGGCAATTTTTATGCCAACATTGAACATAAAATCAGCTATTTGGCATGTTGTTAGATTGACCTCATCGGAAGAAGTTGTCGCAACAAGGATATCTGCATCGTCTATTCCTGCTTCTTTTAGAACGCTGATGTCAGAGGCATGTCCTAACACCGGTTTGACGTCGAGTTTTTCAGAAACTTTGTTCAAAACGGACTTGGAGGCATCAATGATTGAGACATCATTTTCCCCCAATGACAATTCTTTTGCGACGTTAAATCCAACCCTTCCAGCGCCTAGGATTACTACATTCATACGTCATCACCCAGATTTTCTATATGATTTTGAATCTTCTATGCCTAAGGACTTAAGTTTTCTGTGAAGTGCAGAACGTTCCATACCAACAAATTTTGCAATATTTGAAATATTACCATCAAAACGCTTAAGTTGTGCTATAAAATATTCTTTCTCAAAAGATTCCCGCGCGTCTCTGAGCGTTAAATCAGAAACCGATGAAATAAACCGAGCTCCGCTTCCTTCAGTTTGCTCACCTTCTAACATTTCTTTTGGCAAATCATCAATTTCTATAACTGTTTTTTCATCGTTTCCAGAACATGTAACTGTCAAAACCCAATCAATCATATTTTTCATTTGCATAACATCGCCAAACCATTGATATGTGCAAAGGAAATTGACCGCAGCATTCGAAAACTTTTTAGAAGACAGGTTATGCGCTTTTAAAGCTTTGTCCATATAATACTCGAGTAAATACTGTATATCTTCTCGCCTATTATTTAATGGCAAGATCTTTATCACATTCGCATTTATACGATAGTATAATTCTTCATTAAAAATTCGACTTTTGACTAAATTTTCGATATCTAAAGGCAAACCAGCAATAACACGTATATCTAAAGGAATTTTTTCATCTGAACCTATTCGACTAAATTTTTCTTGTTTCAGAACATCTAGAAGCTTTTGTTGCATTTGCGGAGACGCATAATTTAATTCATCGATAAACAGCGTTCCCCCATTCGCTTTTTCAAGCGCTCCAACGCTTATCATCGATGTTTCATAAGTCGTCATTTTGCTTCCAAAAAGCTCAATATCCAATTGATTTGAATTGTAAGAACGGCAATTGATAGAATAAAACGGATTTTTTGCACGAGCGGATAGCTTGTGTATTTCTTGTGCTACTGTCTCTTTATCCGAACCCGGCGCCCCTAATATGACACAACGTCCGCTCTTTGTCGCAAATTTTGTGACCAGACGCCTCACCTCTTGCATATTCCGTGATTGCCCCAATATCTCATCAGAAGATTGTGCTTTAACCTTCAAATCGGCATTCTCCATTTGCAACTTTGTTAAATCTATAGCTTTTTCAACAGACGTTATTAGCCTTTTTGAATCAAACGGCTTTTCAATAAAGTCATACGCCCCCTGTTTTATCGCAGATATCGCAGTCTCAATTGTTCCGTGCCCGCTTATCATAATAACTGGGACATATTCGTAACTCCTTATTATCAAATCTAACAGCCTTAATCCATCTCTGTCACTATCCCCAAGCCAAACGTCTAGTATAACCAAATTAGGGCGCGCTTTTCTGATAGATTCGTCAGCTTCAATATATGAACTTGCAACTGTCGCAATATATCCATTGTCTTCCAGTATTCCCGCAACCATTTCTCTTATATCTGATTCATCATCAACAACAAGAACATTACATGCCATCTGCTTTATCCTCTTTGTCTATAGAATTTACAGGTATTTCTATACACACTTTTGCCCCGCCGAGTTCCTCAGAATTTCCTAACAAAACTCTCCCGTCATGTTCAGTGATTATCTTGTGCACTATTGCCAATCCCAATCCAGTTCCGTGCTGCCTCGTCGTGTAATACGGCTCAAATGCTTTCATCAAAGAAATATCCGAAAATCCAATGCCATCATCTTCTATCGATATACTTATTATATCCGCTTTTGCTTTAAATTTCAACATAATATGCCCAACAAAAGGGGTATTTTTAGGATTGTTTTCCAAAATTGAGTTAATTGCATTTTGCGTGATATTTATCATCACTTGATTTATTTGCGACTGATCTATCAAGCAGAAAAAATGCCCTATGTTATAATCTTGCTTAAAGCTTATGTTCGTATGTGCATTTGCTTGTATAAATATCGCTTGCTTTATTAGCTCAACTATATCTACCATCTCCTTCTTGGGAACCGGCATTCGTGCAAAATTTGAAAACTCTGTCACCAGTTCTCCAATAATCCGAACCTGACGTATTATAGTGTCTATACACGCAGAAAATATATCGGGATTGCTTGATATTTCATTTTGATATTTGCTTTTTATTCGCTCAGCAGATAATTGAATTGGCGTCAATGGATTTTTTATCTCGTGCGCTATCTTGCGAGCAACATCTCTCCAAGCATTGTGTTTATTCGCAATTATCAATTCTTTATTTTGTTCATCGATTCTTTGCATCATTTTATTCATAGAATCAATCAAAACATCAAATTCACTGTTTGTCTTCTCAACCTTAACTGAGTTATTATATTGACCTAATGTAATGCGATCTGTTATTGTGATTAACTTATTGATTGGGCGCACAATTTTCGTCGCGAATATTGCACCAATCAAAATTACAGAAACAATAAGAAGCCCAGAAACAATCAGAAAAAACAACATAAATGAAATCTGTATTCTTGAGCGTTGCATCTGTAAATTTGAATATTTTGCAACAGCCTGCTGCAAATTAGACTTATATTCCAAAATATCTCCACTTATTGGCAATTCTGCGATAAGATATATTCCAGAGTATCTATTAATCATAGATAAAGCAAAGACAGTATCATCTGTTTTCCAACTCAGTAATTCTCCGTCTTCCAAATATTTCACCTCATTAGGAATTTCTTCGAATTGCAAAGCAAATGCAAAGGGAGTGCTAGCGATAACCTGAAAAGAATTATCACTCAACACTTGCACGACTGAAACCTCTACCTTGACAGAGTTGGAAATATCCATCAGCATTGAATTAATGCGCGTTTTATCTATCGCAAATTCGTTTATACAATCTGCCACTTGCTCGCTTATTTCTCTAACGAAACCGTTAACGCTATTTTCTGCATCATTTACATAAATCCCTATGACTTTTTCAGAATTTTCGATAACCTCTTTTAGAGGGGATTTAAATAAATTTTCTATGCCTATATTGAAAAACAACATAGCAAAAGCAAAAACACATATGGATGGAATAACAGCAATTCCAGTAAATAATGAAATAACTTGTTTGTAAAATGATTTACCATCATGTTTCGGATTTTTTAAACGAATAACAGATCTAATTTGCTTGCAGATAAAAAATATCATTACCAATAACAATATTATATCCACATAAATCAGTAATAAAATAAGTTTGGAACTAAGAGGATTTGCCGTATTTTTGAACAGGACGTATGTAATCGCGAGAAGCAGAGCTGTTGCAATTATTGAAATGTTGTTGATATATCTTCTCCGTTCAATGCTTGAAAAAGCCATAAAGATTCTTCAAAACGCCTTGCGATTTAGATTGTAGCATGTTTGTCACAAATCACATCATCTGCCTAGAATTTGTTGCAATAAAGCGAAGGGGCGCCTTGCTGCCCCAGTGTTCATTTTCTTTTCTGATTTGCCATTTGTTCCAGCTTTAATCTTGCAATAATCTCCTGCGCTTTCTTTTGAGTTTCCTCTTTTTCTTGCGCCTTGTTCATTTCCTTTTGGGTCGCAGATATTTGCTGATTTAAAGCTTTCATTTGCGCTTTTTGCCTTGCTTCTTCTTGTTGCAACTGAGCTTTCATTGCATCAAGTCGCAATTTATTTTGCGCCATAATTTGAGCCTTTTGTTCTTCAATCGCCCTTTTTTGATCTTTTAAAGCATCAGTTGTACTTTCTTTTATTTCTTTTTTCTTTGATTTGAGTAGTTTTTTAGTTTCTTTTTTGCTAAAATCAAATTGTTTCTTAGCATCTTGCACCTGTTGCATAGTCTTCTGAGATGCTCCCAAAATGTTTTGCAAAGCATTTCCGACATCTGTCGCAAGGTTACCAATTTGACTGATAGTAGATTTCCCTGAGTTCGTCGCTCCTGCAATAGCGCTATTTGCAGAACTAAAAATCTGCCCCTTACAAACTCCATCCTCCGGGGAAAGGAGCAAAATAACCAGTCCAGCATAAAACATTTTCTTCATATCAAAACTCATCACGTTATCATCCTCACCTTAAAGCCTATAATCTAAAAATTAAAAAACCATTAATTTGTGGAATTTTTATTTGTATTGACAAAAGCAGGTAAGCCACCAGTTGACAAATTATTATAAATGGTTAATTATGTGTTATAGGAACTTGGATTAACGTTGTTATGTCTTTCTATTCTGTTGGGAAGAATGAATTGCGTAATTTGCAAATGCAAGAAAAGCAGATGCAAAATGAACTGGCAGTATTAGTAAATAAAAGTGATGGGAAAATACAGAGTTTGCAAGCCATCAGATTGAATAATGAGATAGCAAAAATTCACAACAAAATACGAGTTTTGTCCTTTGGAAGCCCTGACGATGGAGACGATATTGCCTGAGGCTGATGGTCAGTTACTTTCACCATCACAACGTCACCTGGTTTCATATCGTTCGTTATTGAAAAATCACCGTATTGTGTTCGAATTAGTCTGTTTACGCTCAAACCAAAGTGATCAAAAATTTTTCTTATTTCTCGGTTTTTTCCCTCGCTTAAGACGCACTTGAACCAGTGATTTCTTCCGGAAGATGCTTTTAACATCTCAATTTCCATTGGTGCATATCGTATGCCTCGGATTGTTACTCCTTGTCTCATGGTTGACAATTTTTCGTCTGAAATTTCGCCAAATGCCCGAACCTTATAGTGCCGTTTCCAGCCTGTTTGGGGAGATTCTGCGCGGCGCGCGAAGTCGCTATCATTCGTTAGTAACAGCAGTCCTTCAGAGTTGATATCCAGTCGACCAACCGATATCACGCGCTCATTTATCTTGGATTTTACCTCATCGAAAACAGTACGTCGTCCTCGGTCATCTCTGTGAGATGTGATAATCCCAACTGGTTTATAATATAACCAAATTTTCGTTTGCTTTCTTATGTTAAAAACATACTGTTTATCACAAATCTGTATTGTATCGCCTACACAAATTCTGCTTCCCAATTCAGGCACCTTCTGTCCGTTTACCGAGACTTGCCCGGTCGCTATAAGCTTTTCTGCATCTCGACGCGAACAAATTCCAATCATTGACAATGCTTTATTTAACCTTACTTGCTTATTCATTTTTTCTCTCCTTTCTTATATTTATGAAAAAATTTCTGATTATTTCAGAACATCTGCGTTCTTGAATGCCTCCAATGATTTTTGGTTTTATCATTGATTGGTCGAAAAGGCGTATGCCGTGCACAATTGCGCCACATTTCTCATCATACGCGCCAAAGAAAATTTCATTTATTCGGACTTTTTCAAGCGCACTTGCGCAAAATGCGCACGGTTCCAGGTTCACATACATACTTGCCTTGTCCAAATATTTCGTATCTAAAATATCGCAAGCTTTCTGGATTGCTAAAAATTCAGCATGTGCCCAGACTTTATTTCTCCGTTCAACTTGGTTTGAGCAAATAGTCAGCACATCCAATCCAACTGCAATCGCAGCAACAACCGGAACTTCACCCTCAACTTTCTCAGACGAAGATACAACAAATTCCATTATCTCTGTTGAATACATTTCCTGGCGGGAGAGACGGGACTTGAACCCGCAACCTCCGCCGTGACAGGGCGGCGCTCTAACCAGTTGAGCTACTCCCCCGATCTATCCCGATCGGATCGCATACAAAAATGATACCACGTCAACACCCCCAGCGCAAGCCTCTTTGAGAAAAATTTTTTTCATAATTTGGCTTTCTATGTGACACCGGTTCGCATAATGAAAACACATAACATAAATGCAACTAAACACCTTTTAACTTGCAAAAATCATCATTTCACGTCTTCGAACTTCACGCCGATAGTACTGCAACCGCAATCAACATGCATTATCTCGCCGGTTATGCCTGAAGCAAAATCGCTAACCAGGAATGCACAGGCGCCGCCTATATCTTCTCGCGTCACATTTCGCCTTAATGGCGAACGATTCCGGTCATACGCAAGAATCTTTGAAAATTCACCAACACCAGATGATGCCAAAGTTTTGACCGCGCCAGCTGATATCGCATTCACTCTAATCCCGCATTCCCCTAAATCGCTAGCCAAATACCTCACGCTCGTTTCCAACGCCGACTTAGCCAATGCCATAACATTGTAATTCGGAACGACCTTCTCCGAGCCATAGTAGGACATGGTGACTATGGAGCCTCCGTTTGGCATCAATTTTGGAGCAAATTTACAAACTTCTGTGAATGAATAGCAAGAAATATTCATTGCATTCAGAAAATTTGAACGAGTGGTATTATAATACTTTCCTGTTAACTCATTTTTATCCGAAAAAGCAATAGAATGAACGATAAAATCAATCGAACCAACAGTACTGGAAATTTTATCAAATGCGGCCTCTATCTCGCCATCTTTAGAAACATCGCAAAGGAAGACATCATGATTACCAAATTCTTTTGCCATATCGCTAATTTTTTCGCAAAAATACTCATTCTGCGCAGTAAAAACTAGCTCAGCGCCTTGATTTTTCAACGCCTCGGATATACCAAAAGCAATAGAAAACTTGTTGGCCATCCCCATTATCAACCCTTTTTTACCGTGCATCATCATAAAATCAAAATCCGATCAAAAAAAGCGACACCGCAATTATAGCACCTTATCGCAATATTCGCAAATGCACAAATCCCCCCATAAACGGGAGGTGCAATATCCACCTCTCCGTCCCCAAACATACTAGTACCCTTCGATCGCCATCCTTCTCCGATTTAGCTTTCTAGTGCGTCGCAAAGATTCGGTACGTTTGCGTGCTTTCTTCACTGAAGGCTTTTCAAAACGTCTATGTATTTTCATATCCTTATAAACGCCCTCTCTCTGCATCTTCTTTTTTAAAATACGCAATGCTTGGTCAACATTTTCACCACTAACAGTAACTTCCATACTCCCCCTCCTCTCTAAATCGAAACTTCAAAACCTCCTTTCATTATACCATAGCTAAACCGCATAATCACAAGCAGCAACGGAACACAATAATGTAAGTCAACAGCACTCTTCGCCAGATTTCGTATTAGCGGTTCTATCGACGAATTAATTGCTGTGCTAAAGTGAATCTCTCTCTAAATTGGACTTTGTATAAGTTCCTTCACGTAGTTTTCGTAGGCTTCACGAAAGTCGCAAATTTTTCCTATGCCCCTGAGTCCGTCTCTTCTTTTCTTATTGTATTGGTTGACTATTTTACTGATTCTTCTTTTTATGTCTTTCCATACCTGTTCAGGGGTATTATATATGTAACATCCTTGGTAAAAGTCTACATCGTGTAGTATGTTGTTCGTGCTCCAGATATCCAGAAATTGCGTCTCGTCCTCTGTTAGTTCGTTTGTTTCTGCTTTGTGTAGTACCTTGATTGCATTTGACTTGGTATTCATGCCCACTTTCCATCCTATTGACTCTAAAAAGTATAGTTCTATATAATCAAAACTTACCCCATGTATAGTTATTGATGGGTGCCAGTACTTGTTTGTGAACGCCGTGACTTCTTCTCTGTCGTATTCTGGGTCGCCTTTCATATCGTGAACTGAGTGGTTATATTGAATTATTTTGTATACTCTTTTTTCTCTGTATTGTTTTTGTGTGTATTGTTTTCCTTCGAATGTAAATATTCGATCGGGTTCTGGTTTGATTACGCGTATGTTCGTCAAATTTTTATCTTCAACGTCTATGTCTTGTATGCGTCTTGTCATTACTTTCATTTCAGTGAATAAATTTTCCATTGTTTCTATAGCGGTCTTCCTTTTGTCAGTCTTGAACTCTTCTTCTGTATCAAATGTTCCCAGCTCATTTTCATTCCACTTGCATTCTCTCGCCCGTTCTAAATACCCATACAGTTCCAATTCATTAAAATATTCAGTAATATCATGAACAGCGTTATTCAATTGAGCTTTATATTTATTGTATTTATCTTGCTTTTCTATCAGTGTTGCTGTATCTTCGATTAGTTGTGCGTTTACCTGTTGGTCGCTGTGTTTAACTTGATTTAACACATTTACCAGTAACAAATAGTTCCAATTAGATGCGTCATACGATTCTATACTTTTATAAGTATTGCTTTCATCCGATATACATTCGATTACTTTATCTTTGTTTGGTTTTACATAATTTACACTATCTCCGGTTACCTCAATACCGAATACCATCTTAACCATCTCTTCTATAATAACTTTGTATATCGTCAAGAAATACTTGTAATTATCCGTTCTCAGTAAATCAGACGGATTTTCTTTCGCACGCAATTCATCAAGGTGCGCCCTATAACTATCCTGAAAAACCTTGATTGCGACCGTCAAAAACGGATCCTGCTTCGTGATTTCCTTCATGTTCGCAGCCTCGTATATCTGCGCCTCAAAATGCTTCACCTCAATCGCCCGTGCGCTCATCGTCGCCACCACAGCAACCGCCGCACCACCCAATATTTTCGAAAAT
>JAFSTL010000072.1 GCA_017450545.1 Alphaproteobacteria bacterium | reverse complement strand
GAATTTGAGGCAACGCCTGACAAGGTGAGTTATGCTCCCGAAAACTGGAATGCATCGGTATTGTGGAACTTTTTGGCTGAAGCCATCAATAACAGCTTGAATACTGAAGTTAAAGACAAGTTCTCGAAAGAATGTATTGAAGCAGTAGGCGACCGAATTGCCAAATATTACAAAGATATAGATGGAATAGAAGATTTAGTCAAAAAAGCAGTTAACGATATAAAGGAATACGCAGAGGCATTGGGACTATATGAATATTTACGCGAATCGTGCAAGAACAAGACTGGTTTCTACTCAAATATACAAACAATAAAGACTGACGATTGTGTCACAAAAATAAAAATAACTAACGCCATGATAAAAGTAAATGATAGAAACAAGCAAACTGAAATTACTGTTGTATACAAAGATAACAATACATTAGCATACAAAGTTTTCGACAACAGATACGTCACGTTAAATCAAGATATGTCTATAAACACTGAAATTAAAGGCACAGACCCAATATATATTTATATAAACGACGGCTCTGAAGAACAAGATAGAGAATATCTCAAATCTCGACAATCTATTGTGGCTGTTTTAGAGGCGTTAAGAGCGGCCCCTAAGATGAAAACCTATATAGCCAAAATAGCACGCTCGAACAATAAAACTACAGAAACAAATTGGAGGACATGCAAAGCGATATACGAAAATTTTGATAATAAAGGAAACAAAGACGACGTAGAATACATAAAAAAAATTGAAACAAGAATGATACATGACAACGCACAAATAAAATATGACGATATAAGCAACAGGGAATATAGTGAAAGCGGAAAATGGACACATAGAGAATCGATAGCAGACAAAGAGCAAATTGAGCTCAAGTGGTTTGGAAACATAACAAAAGCAAAGAGCACACAGTCAATACTTGATTACATTTTAACTACTATATATAACGAAAACAAGACAGGATTGATCAACGACGTATTTACGTATAGCAAAGTCAGATTAATAAGAAGCACATATAAAGGCAAAACAACGGAGAACAGGAACGACGAAAGATTGACGAGTTTTAAAATGTTCAACATTGATAAAGATATAAACGCCTACCTAAACGACAATACACTACATAAGGAAATTAGAAATGGAGCAGAACCAACAAACGTTTTCAATCGCTTTAGTGGGTATTCCGACCGAGGAATACCCACACGAATCGAACTATGTACATATATAGAAAAGTATCCAGAAGTGCTAATTGTGGAAATACTTACCGCAAAGGGAGAATTGAACAAAGTAACATGCAACTCAGAACTAACTATAAGAGAAGTAACTGGCGATATAACAAGATACAGGTTAGAATCAGTGGTATCCGAGGACACAAAGACAGGAGACGTGTATGTAGCGTATAACTACGAGGATGATGATACGAGTTACCACTTTAAGGAATACAGTTCAGATATAGTGATGAAAGTTGCGATATACGAAAAAGTAACCGAATAAGACAAATTAATAAACGATACTGCTTAAATCATAATACAACATAACACAATAACAGAATGAAGCCCCTGCCTCGAAAAGAGGCAGGGAATGACTATGGGAATTGAAGCAACCAAAAACAATCCACTGGACAAAATTTTTAGAGAGAACGAATTTTCACCTAAACACCAAACCCGATCTTGCAAATTTGACAACAGCGCATTTTTGATGTATCATAGACGGAGACGTCAGTTTGAAGGATTTTTGAGATGAAAGTTGCGAATTCAGTGAAGACATTGAGAAGTAGGCATCGTGCGTGCAAGTTGGTTAAACGTAAAGGGAGACTTTATGTCATCAATAAGCAAGTGCCAAAATTTAAAGCAAGACAGGGGTAAGGTTGTTGCTCTTATCATGGCTGCCGGTAGTGGCAGTCGTTTTGGAGGCGAGATACCTAAGCAATTTTGCACAATAGGTGGCATTGTTCCGATAAAAGAAGCGGTGCGGTTGTTTTTGTCGTTGGATTTTATTTCTGGTGTTATTTGTGTGATACCAGAAAGTCACCGGCACACATATGTAGATTTAGTCGCAGATATAGCTGATGAGAGGTTGCTACCCGCAGTTGGTGGTGGTGAAACTCGGCAGGTTTCTGTGTTGAATGGGCTGAGAGCATTGGAACGTGGAAGCCCTGATTATGTTTTGATACACGATGCGTGCAGGTGCTATTGTTCTGAGAAACTAATCTGCGACATTTATGGCGCACTATTGAATGGGGCAGAAGCAGTAGTACCTGAGATACCTCCTGTAGATGCTGTAAGACATGGCGGACAATACCTAGACAAACAGCAAGTACGGCTGGTGCAAACCCCACAGGGGTTTAGATATGAGATGATATTGCAATTACATAAACGATATAACAATGAGCAGTTTGCGGATGATGCGTCGCTTTGCGCACGGGCGGGAGTTCCTGTAGCCGCTGTTCAAGGAGAGCAGAGCAATCGAAAGGTAACATACAGAAATGAAGTGGGCACGATGGAATACAGAACGGGGTATGGGTATGACGTGCATCGATTTTCAGATGACCCGAATAGAAAATTATACCTAATGGGACACCTTATCGATGGATATCGTGGGTTGGAGGGCGTTTCCGATGCAGATGGTGGAATACACAGCTTGGTTGATGCCATACTGGGGGCTCTCTGTCTCGGGGGCATTGGGTCACACTTTCCATCAAATGACCCGAGCAATAAAGGTGTTAGTTCGTTAGTTTTTTTGGACTATTGTCGGGAAAAACTGTTTGAAAACGGAGCAGATATTGTCAATATTGATACGACCATCATTTGCGAGGAGCCGAAAATTTCCGTGTATACGTCGCATATGAAAAAGATTATTTCCAATTGCCTGAAAATTGAACCAGCAAAAATAAATATAAAAGGGAAAACAACTGAAGGTATGGGATTTGAAGGCAGAAAAGAAGGCATAGCAGCAATAAGCGTCGTCATGATAAGGAAGCGAGTATGATACATCAATTTTTACCTAAAGATTGGCAGACGAATGAAAACCAAAAGCGTTGCTATGACCATTCGCATACCGTTGCTAATGCAGCAAAGCTAATAGCGTCGCATACAACGGATTTAAATTGGCAAAAAGCGTATACATTCGGTGTTATGCATGATATAGGCAAGTTCTACTTAAAGCCGGAAGAAAAATATAAACACCCGAGAGTAGGATACGAGCTTTTACGAAACACTCATCCAGATGTGGCGCTGATATGTTTGACGCACCCATTTCCGAATTTCAATTCATATGAGCATATACTGCATTATCATCACGATGACGTTGAGGAAGCGAACAAGGTTTTTAATTTACTTAAAAATATAAAAGAAGATATATATATTCACTTAATACAATTTTGTGATAAAGTCTCCAGGATTAATGATTATATAAGATGGGAGGATAAACTTAATTGGTATCTGGAAACATATAATTTAGATCCAAATGAAATCACTAATCAATATTCACTTCATCTGCAAATGATAAAAAACACACTAGACACCATGATTAACGGAGATGTGTATGAGTTGCTTGGACTTTAGCCGACATTTTTTGAAGTGTTTATGAAACGGATTGATTGGGTTTTGCGCTAACGAACGGAAGTAGTGTATAATCTGGATGTGTGTTGTTAGTTTCATGTTGTTGTAATGAACGGGAATAGTGGGCACAACCCTTGGAATAATTTTAATCAGCGAAATCAATCAAAAAGTGATCATTTTATTGACAGTATAGAAGAAGAAATTCGAGATGAAAATCTGCAAAAGATGTGGAAGAGATATGGCAAATTGATTGTCTATACTGTTTCTGCATTGTTAATTGGCGTCATTGTTTACAACATGTGGCAGCGTCAAGATTTGGCAGACAGGGAAGCGATTTCCTCCAGGTTTATCCAGGTTCAGGGCGCGATCATGGCTGGAGACGCGACAACAGCCCTGGCTCAACTAAAGGGATTGACGACTGCGTCAAAAAAAGATTATGCGACCTTAGCAAGGTTCGAGTATGCCGCTATTTTAAGGGACAAGGAGCAACCAGATGCACTTGCTGAATATAAAGCAATATACGAGGATAAAGAAGTTACTCCAGTTATGAGAGAATTAGCCTATATATTCTACGTCAGTTCTGCAATCGATTTGATGGATGCAAAGGAAATATCAAGAAATATTGATGCTTTCATTGAAGAACTTAAAAAAAATTACGTGGGCAAATCCTGGGACTTATTAGCGAAGGAAACGCTTGCATTTTGCTATATAAAGAAAGGTGATAAAAAAATGGCGACAGAGGTCTTGGAAACGCTGGCGAAAACCACTGGTATTCCTGAGGGAATGTTGGAACGAACCCAAACATTACTGCAAACTATAGGGGAATGACATGAATAAGCTATTGCCTGCATTATGCACACTTGCAGCTATGATAACGGCTTGCGACAAGAAGGAGATATTGCCCGGAAAGCGTGAATCAATAGACGGGATAACGGAACTCAAGAGCTTAGACGTATCCAAGGTTGCTATGGGAGACCAAGTGTTTGAAACAGAAACTGTAACGCTGCATGAGCATACTGATATAGCAGGAAATAAGCAACATAATTCAACTAATAACAAAATGAATAAAGAAACACATGTCCTTTGGGAAGCTTCACTAGGTGGACACGGCGTAAATGTTGCACCCATTGTTTTTGGAGGTGATGTGTATGCAATAAATTCACGAGGTGATTTGATTTGTCTATCTTTGAAAGATGGGAAAAAGAAGTGGGATATAAATATCGCTAAACAACCGGATGACGGTATTTTTGCGGGAGGGATGACAGCTAATGAGAATAAGCTATATATAGCGGCTAATACAGGAGATATAGTTGCAGTGGATGTGAAAAAACAACAAATAGTTTGGCGAAAAAAGCTTAACTATCAATTTAGATGTACTCCGCTATATGCGTTTGGAAAACTGATTGCGATGTCTGTTGATGGAAAGGCTGTTGCACTAGATTCTAAAACCGGCAATGTTGTTTGGAAAAAATCTAACGAAGCTGATATAACAATGATTGCAGGTTCGGCAACTCCTGCGCTTTATGGACAAAACGTGATATGCGCATACAATGCCGGAGATGTGAAATCTTATGACGTAGAAATTGGGACAGAGAATTGGAATGACACGCTATTTGCAACGAACAACTCAGATAGTGGCGCCGTTGTGAATAATATAGTCGCATCTCCTGTCGTGAATAAAGGGCATGTTCTTGTGACAACATCTGAGTCGAACATTGTGATGTTTGACGCAACAACTGGCATTAGACTGTGGGAAAAGGAAATTGGAACACTGCATGTTCCGATAATAAATGCAGGCTGGGTTTTCGTTTTGACTCAATCTGGGCAGGTGGTGTGTTTGACAGAGAATGAAGGCAAGGTGAAATGGATTGCAAATGCCAAAGATTTGTTGAATGAAAAATATAAAGATAACGTTGAGTTTACAGGGATATTGTTGATAAATGGCGATGTAACGGTATTTACAGATTTAGGAAATATATTGAAACTGGATGTGGCAACAGGTCAATTGAAAAGCCAGAAAAAGATAGATGGCATGGCATCGATAACGCAACCGATTGTTGTTGATAGTAAGTTGATAACAGTTACATCTCGAGCAAAGGTGTATGCAGTTGGATAAATGCAAAATAGCTCTAATTGGGAGGACGAATGTTGGAAAATCGACATTATTTAATCGATTAACTGGCTCCAGGGATGCTCTTGTCTTCAACGAACCGGGGGTAACGAGGGATGTACGCGAAAAAGCTTTGGAGATTAACGGGAAGTCTGCGTTTTTGATAGATACGCCAGGAATGTTTGATTATGCAGAATGCGAAGACAATCCAGAGCTATTGGAAGCGATAGCAACGAAATTAAATAAAATCGTTACACAAGCAAGCTTAATCGTGTTTGTTATTGATGGAGATGTAGGGCTGACGCCGTACGACAAAGAGATATCGATTTTGCTAAGGAAAAACGGCAAAGACGTTATAGTTGCGATAAATAAAAGCGATAAAAAATCTGCAGATGCGGCTTTTGTTGATGCCATGAGTCTGGGATTTTCAAACACAATAGACATATCCGCTGAACACGGTCTTGGAATAGATGAGTTGTGCGACATCATGGATAAATATATTCCCGAAAAGACACTGTCTGATGATCAAGGGCAAGCAGAAGAAAACATAGTCAAATTGGCTATAGTAGGACGTCCGAACGTTGGAAAATCAACAATGGTCAATAAAATTATTGGGGAAGATAGGCAACTTGTTGCTGATTTTGCAGGATTAACGAGAGAAAGTGCATTTGTTGATTTTGTTCTTGATGGACGCACCATACGACTAATAGATACGCCGGGAATACGCCGAAAAGCACGCGTACATGACGTCTTGGAACATATATCTGTTGCAAATTCCCGCAACTTTTACAGAAGAGCTGACTCGGTTATTTTGGTCATAGACGCAACGACATTGCAATCCGGACAAATAGAAAAACAAGACTTGACGCTAGCATCTGATATATTGAAAGCCGGAAAAGCCTTGGTTATCGCATTCAATAAGTGTGATAAAACTTTATATAAAATAAATGGAGTACTAAAATTTTTAAAGCATATTTTTGAGAAAAGCCTTTCGCAACTCAAAGAAGTTCCGTTTATATTTGTGTCAGCGCAAAAAGGAGACAACATAACTCGTATGTTGGAAATGGCTATTTCTGCATACGATAAGCAAGCAAAGAGAATAAAAACTTCAGATTTGAATAATTGGCTAATGAGCGTAAATAGAAGCGACATTTTGCAAAGCGGTTCTGCTCGTTTTAAGCTGAAATATATAACCCAAGTTGGAAGTGTTCCTCCAACTTTTTTAATATTCGCGACAAATAAAAAAAATATACGTTTGGATCACGAACGATTTATACTCAACAATCTGAAATTATCATTTGATTTGGTCGATATCGCTATCAAGATTATTTTTAGAGAACAAAAAAAATGAGTAGATGCCGAATAATAAACGGAGTTTATAAAAGGAGGTATATATCAGCTCCGGAAGTGAATACGACTAGACCAACGTCTGATGTTGTCAAGCAAGCTGTGTTTAATGTGTTAGTTCACAGATTTAATTTTGATTTTTCCTCCTCTTTGACAATTGATTTGTTTGCGGGATCGGGTTCATTAGGGATAGAAGCGATATCTTGCGGTTGTTCATTCGGTATCTTTGTGGACTGTAATATCAAAGCAATAAATTGTATACGTCAAAACATAACAAATTTAGGAATAGAGAATTGCAGTAAAGTCATTTTTGCACAGGCTGAAAAATTACCTGATGATTTTTTCGTTAGAATAGGAGCGAATTTCACAAGTATTATTATATTTATTGATCCTCCATATTCAGAGAAAGCTCTTTTAAGCAGACAAATAACTAGGTTTTCAAAGCTATTCTATTTCAAGTCGCCTATGGTTATTGCAGAAAGCAATGTTCCTTTGCAAAAGGCAACTCACACTATAAGGCATGGCAACACGTTTGCAAGTATGTTTCTCTTTAAATCACCAGCGTCGATTTAGCATCTCCGCGCCATACCTCCAGCCGTCTTGAGAAACTTTATGTCCAGTATTCATATACGTCTTTAATTCTACGCTTAGTCCTAAAGCGCATAAATCATTTTTTGCCTTAGTTGCATAAGTGAATGGAATTATTTTGTCATTTTTTGAATGTATAAGCAACACATCTGGAGTTGTCACCGGTATTACATTGTCTCTTTGTAAGAACATTCCACAATAAGCAACTATTTTTGATATATTTAGATGATATATCATTTGAAGCGCCATTATTGCGCCTTGAGATATCCCAATTAGGCATATTTCATCGCATTTATATTCTGCGCTTTTGTTTTCTATATATCTTGTTATTAAAGGAAGTGCACTTTCTATCCCTTTTCGTATATCTTCACAATTCATATTTTCTAAATCTAATGGAAACCATTGATTTCCAGTCCAGGTTTCACAGGGCTTCGGCGCATCCGGCAACAAGAAGATTGCATCATCGATCTTATTCGCATAATCCTCATTCACATGCTTTATGTAATCTTTTCCTGCATTCCCGTATCCATGTAATATTATCACCAATCGGCGCATGCTATTAAATCTAATTGATTTTATCTTTATCTCATTTTGTATCATCATTTTCTTCCATAAGTTTTGTTATCCTCAGCAAAGTTATTTGTACCCTATGTTTCTTTAATATTTCAAATTTATATCCATACAAAATGAATGTTTGTCCGGGTTCTGGTATTATCCCTATTGAATTGATGACTAATCCTGCCACAGTTGAGGCGATATCATTCCTGAATTCCGATTCTATTTCTCGGTTTAAGTCACGAACATTAGTCGCACCGTCAACTATATATGAGCCATCATCTTGCTTTCTTATTCCATTTTGCCTCTCAATATCGTGTTCATCCTCTATATTGCCGACTATTTCTTCTATTATATCTTCCAGGGTTACTATGCCCATAAATGAACCATATTCATCCACGACTAATGCAAAATGTTCATGATTTGTTTTAAATGATTGCAGTTGAGCAAGCAAATCTTTGTTGTCAGGAATGAATCGTGGGGATAGAGCTATGTCTAATACCTTTATATCATCAATATTATTATGCTGTCTTATCGTTTTTAACAAGTCTTTAACGTGCAACACACCAACTATATTGTCGCGATTATTGCTCCACAGCGGAATCCTTGTGAATGGACAGTTCATTATTTGTTCTATGAGCAATGATACTGGTTCGTCCGCGCACATCATCGTAACGTTTTTGCGATGTATCATTATTTTTGCAACGGTGACTTCACCCAAATCCAAAACGCTTTTAAGCATTTCTTTTTCTTTTTTGGTATCCTCCGTATTTTCGCCCTGATGAAGTGCTATAGCCCCTTTCAATTCATCCAATGATTCAGAATACTCTGATTTGCTCTTTTTCCCAGGAATTTTTATTAACTTTATAAGATATTTTGCTATAAATCCGATAATTTTATCCAATGGTTTTAACAAAATGTATGTATACTTTATGAAGTATGCCGATGGCAATAACACACGTTCAGGATTAGAAATAGTCAACATTTTAGGCAACACCTCAGCAAATAGCACTATAAAAATACTCGTTATAACCGGTGCAAATATTATTGCGTAATCTCCGAGAATTGCTGAAAATAAATCTGTTGTGACGGCAACTGCCAAGGCATTCAAAATCGTGGCACAAGTCAATATCGCGCTGATCACCAGCCCTATCTCTGATTGCAGAGCTAAAATCAACTTCGCTTTGAGATTTCCTTCTTTTGCCATTGTATACATTTTGGGCTTTGAATACGCCGTTATTGCAGTTTCGCAAGCGGAAAAAAAAGCCGAACACAGCAGGAATAATATGACCAAAATTATGTTGCATGCCAAAAACATTTTTCTCAGTATGCCCCTAATTCTTCCATGCTCCAGCTTACATTAAAACGTATCATCATGTCAATACCCGTGGCCTGTGTGAATTTCGATTATCCTTGAATTAAGTTAATTATTTTTGCCTTATTCTTTATAAATATTGGCATTCCTATCGCAATGAATATTGCAAGAACAATTATTGAAGATACTATATCTTGCGACAATGTGTAGATACAAAATATTATTGCAAATTGTGCTAATGCTATATGTTTGTATCGTTCTCGTTTTATTTCATACCACTTTTTTACTAGTTTCATATACGCGATACTGCAGGCTAAATACACAAATAGAAATACGCTTACAAGCATATCTATGAGTTTGCCCAGCCCGCCTGTGTGAAGTTGTTCTAGTAGTAAAAAGGGTATGGTTCCAATTGCTGCAATTATAATCGCAGCTTTGGGCGCTCCCGATTTGTTTACGCGTCCAAATATACTTGGAAACATGCCGTCCTTGTATGCGCTATACGCTATTTGTCCGCTTGTCAACGTCCAAGCATTTAATGTACCTATGCAAACTATTATGGCTAGTATAGAGATTGTCATGTCACTATAATTTGAAAATATTTCATTCATCACAACTGCGTATGGCGCATTTGTCGCCTCCAATTTCTCGAAGCCAACAACGCCGGTTATTGAAATTGTGTTCATCAGGTATATTATTGCAACAGCGGTCGTTCCGATTATTATTGCTCTAGGAATTGTGCGTTTTGGGTTTTTGACGCTTTCGGCTGGCGTTGTCGCACATTCAACGCCGATAAATCCCCAAAACGTTAGTAATGCAGCTTGCGATATTGTCGTGATTACGTCTCCTTCTCCGGATACTTCTTTTAGAGACATCTTGAAAAAAGATGGATCGAAAAACAGAAAAAATACAACAGGTAAACATAGCAATGGCAAAATTTTCATTGCGGTTAATCCTGTTTCTATCGTTCCAGAAAATTTCATCCCAACGATGTTTATCCAAGAAATAGCGAGCAAAATCATTATTTCTATTTCAAGAATACTTAATGACGATAATGTTCCCGTTATATTGGATAAATATCCAACTGATGTAACCAGCAATATTGAGTTGCTTGCCCACGAAATTATCCAGTAAATCCAAGCTGTAAAGAAGCCTGCTGTTCGTCCAAATGCGTTTGTGACGTATACGTGCGGTCCCCCGCTTTTTGTGATATGTGAGGACAAATCTGAAAAAACTAATGCAAGCGAAATTGCGCCGGCGACAGAGACTATCCAGCCAAAAATTCCTATTGTTTTATATGGAGCTAATTGTGATGGCAAGACGAATGCTGCAGAACCAAGCTGACTCCCAATAACTATCGAAACTAGAGGTATAAACCCCAACTGTTTTCCTTCTCTCACAATTTTTCTCCATCCGGTATCCGGCGATTATTTTATTTCATTTTGCCACCAGGTGTCAATAGGGGCGGAGCAAGGGGGCTCGATGTGGTAGAATTTTCGAGAATACCACATCGCTCTCCCTAATTATATAGATTACACAACTTAAAAAATTTTTAATAATGAGAAAATAGCATAAGCACTGATATACGAGTTGTACCGAACGAAGTTTGTGTACATTTAAAATCTGCTATCACACTATCTCCTAAAAACAAATTGCGCAATCTAATCGCAAAATTCCACATTTTTTATATCAAATGGAGGTGTGCAAGCTACTATAACATCTGCAAATTCCGCTCGACTTGTATGTCTTCGTTCTGGTTCAATTACAAAAAAATCATGCTTTGATAGCGTAACTGTTTCGTTTTCAAATTCAATTATACATTCGCCTTCCAGGACGAAAAAGGTTTCATAAAATCCGTGATTAATCTTCCAAGGATATTGGTTATTACGAAAATGTACAAGTGCGCAATCGATTGGAAATGGATTAGTTTCATTGCAATACTCGACTATCTCCATTCCGAAAGCCTCTTTCGTTTCTGCACACTTTCTAGCAAATTTCATTTTCGCGATATTCTTGTTTTTATCGAACTTAGATCATTCTAGTGCCTCAATGCATCAGCTGTCAAGCTAACAATTTTCCACGAGAGATTCACTTTAGCAATGCAATTAGTTCATCGATAGAGTTGATACGAAATTTGGCAAAAAGTGCCATAAAAATTGCTAGATTTTCATGAGAACTATGTCATAGCTAGAGCAGTGTCGTTGGCGTTCTGTTGCTGCTGTGTATCTCTTGAAAAACTCAGTATAGCTTTCGTAACATTTGGAATAAACATGAGGAAACCCCATATCTTCGTATATCTGAACTAAGATATTCCATATGCTTTTGTATGTCTATTTCAGTTGCATAATGTACCTCATTCAATCACATTACATTGCTAAAGTGAATCTTTCCTTTTGTATAAAAAACACTTGCTTAGGGATAAAAGGTGTGGTAGTATGAAAATAGGATGGAGAATTTCATTAAAGAAGGAGTAAATAAAATGAAGTTCAGCTCAAGTAAAAACCAGGTATTCTGGGGGGAGCTATATTTTAGTGGTGCTGTTGCTATAGTATCAATACTTGGCTGCTGTGAGGAAGTACAAGCCGAAGATAACGGAATGCCTGTACCTAGGATAATACAAAAGGATATATCTGTTATAATAAATCTGTTTAACAACATTAG
>JAFSTL010000071.1 GCA_017450545.1 Alphaproteobacteria bacterium | reverse complement strand
CGATATGAGAGGCATGTTTATGGGGTGTGATTCATGTGAAAAGATAAATTTAAACATAAAAGAAAAAAATCCTCCTATAGAAAGAGATATGCGAGAAATGTTTTATGCAAAGAGACTAAAACTAATCAAATGGGGAGACACGGTCTGGCAAAACCACATACTGAACTATGCAACCGACCTAAGCAAAATATTTTGTTTTGACGATGTTGACCGATTAAACTATAACGCAATATTAAAACAGATAACCGGCTTCAAGGAAATTTTCAAAGATAAGCTAATACTAGATCGACACATAATATACGCTCTACAAGATTTGAAAGACCTACCTAAACTAATAGAAGCAAATACAATAAACACAACAATATATGAAAGGAATCTAAAAGAAGCAAAAGAACTCCTAAAGAAAGCATATATAACAGGATATATATAAAACTGCACAGAATGAGGTTTCTGAAACAGAAACCTCATATAAGCGGTCAGCGAATAACAGCCACCACACTGTGCCACAAATAGATTTATTTTATTCCCAGAATATCGAGCATTATTGGTGCAACGTCGGCTAATGTTTTTGGCTTAATTTTTGTTTCTATGTGTGGAGTTAACACAAATGGTACTTTGGAGCATGTATGGGTTTTCTTCGGTGTGCCGTCCTCATTTATCATTTCCTCTGCATTTCCATGATCAGCCGTCAAAATCACCGTATAGCCATTTGTGGTCGCAGTCTCGACAATATTTTTGACGTGGTTATCTAACAATTGCATCGACTTTCGTGTTGCCTCCAAGTTGCCCGTGTGTCCTAGCATATCTGCATTTGCAAAATTTACTATGATAACTTGATGTGATGAAGCTTTCATAGCCGCTATAACTTTTTCCTTTATCGCAGTCGCAGACATATCGGGCGTTTCTGAATAATCTTTAACTTTAGGAGACGGAATTAATATTCTGTCTTCACCGTCATATTGTATATCTTTTCCTCCATTGAAGAAATATGTCACGTGTGCATATTTTTCTGTTTCTGCTATACGTAACTGTCCTATGCCATTCCTAGACAATATTTCTCCTAATGTGTTTTGAACTTGCACTGTTGGGAAAAGCACATCTGCTCGGTTATCTATTTCTTCACCGCAATCAACCATATTTAACACTTTATATCCATTGTCCAATAACAATGTTAGAATTTGTTTAATCCTATCTGTTCTGAAATTCAACATCCAAAATGCATCATTTTTATCTGCCCCTGCATATGAATTCATAACAATTGGAGGCATTGTTTCATCATTTATATTTTGATTATAAAATTGTCGGATACTATCTAACGGATTATCGCTTTTATATTCAGCAATACCTGTTGTTATGGCATCAAATGCTTTCTTGGTTCTATCCAGGCGATTGTCTCTATCCATCGCATAAAATCTGCCCTGAATTGTTGCAATTTCTGATAGCCTGACTTTGTCGTTATCTAGAGCGTTCTTTAACGTATCAAGGGCATCTTTAAAACCAACATCTCTGCCATCCAAGAACAGGTGCGCTTTCACGGTGATATTATGACTCCTCAGAAACTCTATTGCCCAAAAGAAATGTACAATGTCTGAATGTACACCCCCATTAGAAAAAAGCCCCATAAGATGACAAGTATTTGTTGATATTGATTGTATAAAATTTTGCAATACCTTGTGTTTTGCTAATTGCCCGGACTGTATCGCATCCGTTATTTGTGGTAATTTTTGCTTCAACACTTGCCCGGAGCCTAAGGTTAAGTGCCCGACTTCGGAATTTCCAAACTGCCCATCCGGCAAGCCGACATAGCGTCCTGATGCCTCAAGAAAAGCTGTCCCTGGAGAATTTATAAGTGACGTAATATACGTTGCATCTAACGTTGCATTGCCAAACGACGATTTTGTATATCCAAAACCATCAAGTATACACAAAACTATCTTTGTCATTTTTCCACGCTGACTTAGTTGCAAAAATTTGTTTTTAACAAATTTAAAGCTGTTTTTACCTTATCATCCTTTAGTAAATGATCATCCTGTAGCGATGGCTTTTGTAAAAACAAAAGCCAAGATGCCAGCTCATCACTATATGAATTATCAGAGTAATCAAACTTGGGCAACTCCACAAAGATTACCCTTGCTTTATCACTTGTCTTGTCAGGTTCTGAAACTTGAAAAGTGAGAACTAGTTCATTTATCGCATCTTTTCGAGCAGTAACATTTTCACCAAACACCAGAACAGCAGTCGCCTTTTGGTCATTTGGAACAAGCATCATATGTGCAAGAAAGTTGAATGCTCTCATATACACATCGTCCGTACTGTCGTGCTGAAGAAGGAGCGTAACGTTCTGATTTGGAGCAATGATATTCAGGTGATAGATTTCATTTTTTCGAAGCTCCGGTATAAATATCGAAGTATTTTGTGTTGATAAAGTATTAATCTCAACGTTGTCAAGTGGCTCTGGCTCGCAGAACTGCAGACGTTGTAAAACAGAATTTAAAAATGATATAAGCAAATCCTTATTATCTTCTTCTGCGAAAATTTGTTTAAAGATAAAATCTCTTTGTCGAGCAATTAAGCTTTGCATAGATAACAAACAAAACAATTGTGCCTAGCGTGATTATACCCCTTTTCTGCAAGCTCCACACAAGTTCGTAATATGCTCAACGTGGCTAATCTCCGGTTCTTTTTGTCCGGGGCAATGCTACTTACAGATGAGTTAAAGCAAAGCCCCACGCTGAGCAAAGCTAATTGCTACTTTTGCAATTCATATATTGCGATTACTCTTAGTTTATCTTTGTCATATTCTCTAAACCTGTAACGTTTGTTTTTGTAAGCTGTTGTCCACATATCTTGGCCATCTTGTATTTCTGCATACATCTCTCCAGTCGTTAAATCTTTTGTCACACACGATACCAGCTTATATTTTTTATTTCCTGCTTCATCCATGAGGTTTAGTTCTGTATTTGCTGTGATTTCGTTGCATTTGGTTTTATGTATAGCGTGCTTTTCCATCGCAATTATAATTACTGTTGGGTATTCTTCTACGCATGTTTCTGCTATGATTTCAACTGGCGCCTCGCTTCTAGCATCTGTTTGCTCATGCTCTATTATTATATGTTTTTTATACTCGGTGCCCTCGGAATTCATTGTGGAAATTTGTTCTTCTATCGTAGAACGCCTATCATCTATGATGAATATGTCTTTTTGTTCGTCTATAGCTATTACGACTCCATATTTTAACTTATTTCTATGGGTTATTTTATAGGAGTTTGGCTGATTTGCTAAACCTAGACCTGGTAATATTTTGTACTCTCTTTTGAGCATATTTAATAACACCTCTATAATCTTTTTTGTATCTTTTTCGTTTATCATTTGTTTAGTTTCTTGCTCACTTTCTCGTCTGGCTCGTGTATTGTAGGTTTTATCTATTCCAACCGTAGGTCGTCTATTCATTATGTTTATAGTTTCATGCCGCACGATATATTCTTCTATATTTCTTAATGATTGTATTTTATCGAAAATATGCTTTTCTGCATGTGAACGCTTTAGTTCTCTTCCGATAAGCCAATCTTTCAGATAAGCTTGTGCTATGATGTCTGACACTCTTTCTGGCTCTATATCCGCAAGATTTGTTATCCATTGTGACATTCTAGGCGATCCCTTTAACGCATCTAAAACAGCCACAAGAGCTTGTCGAGATTTGAGATATTCTCTATCTTGTTCTTCAGAACCATCGTTTATATAAAGATATATTGGGTCTGTGCCTTTAATTTTTGTATTTATAGACATATCTTGATTTAACGTAACGTATCTGTTGTCGAAAACTTTGTAT
>JAFSTL010000070.1 GCA_017450545.1 Alphaproteobacteria bacterium | reverse complement strand
TTACGGCTTCTCTTGACCAAAAGACCTCTAAACTGGTTATGGACATTGCAAAAAATATAGCAAAACATGACAATAAAGTGTGCTTGGCTATAACGCATAATAGGTAGTATACTTATGTGCTTATTCGAAAATCTTCAATGCTTTCTGTTTTATCTTTTCTATAATCTCGCCAGATATATCATTGACTAAGAAATTCATTTTTTGCTCGTCTGTATTCCCATATCTCAGTTTACGCCTTTCTTCATCGTCGAGTACATGATCACTTATATTATAAAAGTCATATACAAAGTCTTTTTTATATATCTTCTCATTTACATACGACCACCTTATGGAGTATCTATTTATATAATATGTTCTATCTTCGACGCTCACCTTTAACGGTATTAATTCTTGTTTCATATCGATAGGACTTCCAGCTTTTATAAATTCCAACAAGTTTCCATTTCGATAAAAATCTTTTACCCATTCATACCAATCTTGTGTGTGCCCGTAGTATGAAGCCGATTTATATTCAAGTATAGGGGTTATATACGGCGAATCATTGAAGTTATCTAAATCTGGATATTCGTAATCAACAATATTATGCGCAATTTTCACAAATCTTTGCATCCAATTATATAAATCCAGTGCATGAGAATACTCATTTATGTCCCAGATAGCCTTGTCTATCTTGCCTTCCAGACCGTCTATAGCGTATTCCCACTTATAATGTCCTAACACTATTGTTTTTACTTCGTTGAATATATCGGGCAAAGAACAACTTTCATTTTTTATAAAATGCCACTTTAAAACATTTAAATAATTATACAGGATAACTGCATTCCAGTTCTCAGCACTATAGTTGATCTCTTTCGGCGTAACTGCAAACGTTACTGCTTCGCCTTCATCCTTATCTGCGAATTCTTCCGTTCCTGTTACGCACTTTCCTATCGCTTCTCCAATAACTTTTACAATTGATTCGTTATACAGTTCTTCTTTTATCCAGGTTCCCTTTTTAGCATCCACTATCTTATTATTAGCAATAATTTGCCAACTGTCCTGGTTAAATCGATTTATAGCATCCTTTATGCTCAAATATTTTACCTCAGCATCAGCACACTGTATTGCACAAATACTGGTCAGGATAACATTATTTAAAATCACCCCGAAATGCTTCTTTCTTAATTTATACGTCACTTTACCTTTCCTTAAAAAACTCAAACTACTCATATCTATATGATATCATACTGAGAAATGCCCGAGCAAATTAGTTAAATCTGCCTTAATAATTTGTTGAATTTGCTCAACCGGAAGTTTTCCGTCAATAACAGTGAAACGTTGTTCTTCCTTATTGGCTAAATCTAAAAACGCTTGTCGAACCTGTTTGTGAAACGATATATCCATCTTTTCAAAGCGAGTTTCTGAATTTTCATGAGACAAGGATCGTTCGATTCCAATCTCCGGTGGTAAATCGAGTAGGTATGTTCTATCCGGTTTTCTATTTTGTGTAATTTCAATGTAAAGCTTGTTTAAAAGTTCTGTAGAAACACCTTTGCAAATCCCTTGATACACTAAACATGAGTCATGAAATCTGTCGCAAATGACTATCTGTCCTTCTTCTAGCGCAGGTTTTATCTTTTTCTCCCAGTGTTCTGCGCGTAAGGCACAGTATATCAGCGCTTCTGACAGCGCGCCCATTTTGTCGGATGAACCTGTGATTAGTATGCGCCGTATCTCCTCGCCCAACCGAGTTCCTCCGGGTTCTCGCGTCAAAAGAACGCTATATCCCTCGCTGACAAGATAATCCTTCAGCAGTTGCGCTTGCGTACTTTTTCCTGTCCCTTCTCCTCCTTCAAGAGTGATAAACATCCTCTATTCCTTCATATACGAACTAACGATTGCGCTTCGTGCAACGAAATCGGCATTATTATTGTTGTCGCAATCGGCATGCCCTTTGACCCAAATCCAGTCTATCTTCTTTGCCTGCACCGCCTCATCCAGCGCCATCCAAAGATCCTGGTTTTTCACAGGTTTTCCTGAAGCAGACTTCCAGTTGTTTTTTTTCCATATTTTTATCCAAGAAGTAATTCCATTTCGGACATATATACTGTCTGTGTATATTGTTGCAAAAACACCATCTGGTACGTGATTAACAGATTCTATTGCTGCTCTTAACTCCATGCGGTTGTTTGTCGTATCCAATTCAAAACCTGAAATGTTTGCGCGTTTGTCACGAAAAATAAAAACTCCAGCCCATCCTCCAGGACCTGGATTTCCAAGGCATGAGCCATCCGTATAAATCTCTATTTTATCTCCAGGCTGCAAATATTTTAAAAATTCGTTAAAGTCTAAATCTTGGACTCCAAAATTATCATTCATAAAATTCCCTCTTAGTAAACAGAAACCTCAACTCTTATATCCTTAATATCTCCAGGCAATTGCTTATTGACAGAAAATGGAGATTTTTGTTGTGGAAGAATTCGCAAATTGTCAAAATCATTATTCCAAGAAATAACAACGGATTTGTTATCAAAAACAGTGACTTTTAGTCCATTAACCTTTGCTATCACTTTTTCATCATAGTTCGATATATCTCCTGTGACAGTTAACATATTGTCAGGACTAACGTCATATTTGACATCTGACATGGCGACTTTGCTGATAACGTTTTCCGATAAATGTTGTGCTTTTTTTAACAGAAAATCATAAAAAATAGTTCGTTGATAATAACACGTCACAGCTCCGGTGACTAACACTGCATAAATAACATATTTCCACCACCTAATACCTCGCTTCTTTGTATTTACTGTCTTTTTTCGAGAAAATGCTGAAATGCGCTGAATTTGCGCAGTCTTATCGACTTTTATTGGCGTGTTCATTTCCGCTTCTACAACGGTATTTCGTAGCCACCATTTCCGCTTGCAACGATAGCAACGGAGCCACCAGCCATACCCCAATTTTTCGTTGCCTACAGGATCTTTTAGTATGTCAGCACCCAGCTCATAACTACATTCACAATACGGGCACTTTACGTTCATAGCCACCATGAGGCAATACGTTACTCTGCCTCAAGAATATCTCGCCTGCGTGCGATTTTTCAAGGAAAAATCTGCGTTAAGAAATTGACAAACGACCTTGCAATGGGGTGCTGGAGCATGCTAGAATGGTAGTAAGAAATGGGTGAGGAGAATGAAATTATGAAAATTGGTGTCGTCAAAGAGATTAAGGTTGGCGAGCATAGAGTTGGTGTGATTCCTGCGTTTGTGTCTAGCTTGGTTGCACAGGGGCATGAAGTTTTCGTCGAGCGAAATGCCGGCGTTGGTTCTGGATTTTGTAATGAGGAATATCTGAGGGCGGGTGCGATTGTCGTTGAGGGTGCTGATGAAGTTTGGCAAAGTTCAGAGCTTATTGTTAAAGTTAAGGAACCGTTGTCGTCGGAATACCAACATATTCGTTCTGAACAGATTTTGTTCACATATTTGCATCTTGCTCCTAACGTTGAGTTAACAAAGGCTCTTATCAAAAGTGGCGCAATTTGCATTGCGTATGAAACGGTGACAGACAAATACGGTGGCTTGCCTCTTCTTGCACCTATGAGTACTTTGGCTGGTCGAATGTCTATGTTTATTGCAACAAATTTACTTCAAAAACACTTCGGAGGTTCAGGTATATTACCATGTGGTGTTCCCGGGGTTCTTCCTGGAAAAGTTTTAATCTTAGGCGGAGGTAACGTTGGAACGAATGCAGCTCTTATTGCTAGTGGGATTGGAGCAGATGTCACTGTGTTTGATAATTGTCCCAAAGTTTTAAATCGTATTTCTTCAATGTTCGATGGTCATGTTAAAACTTGTTATTCAACTCAAGATAATGTTGCAAGGCATATAGCTGAAGCAGATATAGTCATAGGTGCTGCGCTGATTGCAGGAGCGTCCACTCCAAAGCTGATTTCCCGAGATATGATGAAAACTATGAAGCCCGGCAGTGTTATGGTTGATGTCGCGATAGACCAAGGCGGCTGCTTTGAAACAAGTCACCCAACGACGCATGAGGATCCTTTCTACGAAGTCGAAGGGGTCATACATTATTGCGTCGGGAATATGCCGGGAGCATACGCGCGCACTGCTACAATTTCCTTAAATAATGCGACTTATCCTTTTATCGAAAAATTGGCTAATTTAGGGTATAAGCAAGCATTCGCAAGCGATATACATCTCAGAAACGGACTGAATATTTGCGCAGGGAATATCGTCAATGAGGCTGTTGCGACGTCTCAAGGCGTGAGTGCGATTCCATTAGAAAAATGATATCCGTCTCCAAGTCTGGAGTCTATCGCAATTGGCAATGACTTATGGTATCCTGTGTGCGAGAGTTATTGTAGAAAATGCAAATATGCTCGAAAGTGGTTATTTTTATGTAACCCATTTTTGGAATAGATAAGTTTAGAACCTTATGGTTTGCAGACATTGTGAAAATGGGGTTCATTGAAATTTTGTAATTTTGAGGATTGCTATCATGGCAGGAAAATTGTTAATAGATGCGCACTACACAGATGAGACGCGTATTGCAGTTATCGGGGAGGACGGGAGACTTGAGAATTTTGAAGCCGAATATTCAAAGAAAAGACCTATAAAAGGCAACATATATCTTGCTAAGATTATCAGAATAGAACCGTCTCTTCAAGCAGCTTTTATAGATTATGGAGCGGAAAAGAATGGTTTTTTGCCTTTAACGGAAATTCATTACGATTATTTCAATCAAAATGTTTTAAAGTCACTGGAGCTGGAGAACACAGAAAGCGAAACCGAAGAAGAGAATAATGACCAAACGCGACATTTTAAACGACAGCCTAAAATACAGGAAGTTATCACGACAAAACAGGTTATTTTAGTTCAAGCAGAGAAAGAAATTCGTGGAAATAAGTGTGCTTTTTTCACGACCTTTATAAACTTGTTGGGCAAGTATTGTGTTTTGACCCCAAACCCTCCGTCTGGAAGAAAAAATATGGTTTCCAAACGTATTGCGCCAGAAGAAAAGGAAAGGCTCAAAGAAATTCTTGGAGAATTAAATATTCCAGAGGGGATGAGTTGTGTCATCCGTTCAACGGGAGCCAAAAGAACAAAGCAGGAAATTAAGCGAGATATGGATTATCTTTGCAGGCTGTGGGAAGAGATAAAGAGTAAAGTGACAGATTCAGTGCCTCCCAAATTGATTCATGAAGAAGGAAACATCATACAACGCAGTATCCGCGACTTGTATCAACGCACCATGGATGGCGTCGTAATTCAAGGCGATGAGGCTTTCGAGGAAGCCAGAGCATTTATGAAGACGTATACTCCCTCGCAGGTCAAGAAGATAGAGAAATATGATGATTCAAAAGCACCTTTGTTCAATAAATATGATGTCGAAGATAAAATAAGCAAAATACTTGAATCAACAATTTCTTTGCCGTCAGGTGGAACTATAATAATAAATACGACAGAGGCGCTTACGGCGATTGATGTTAATTCAGCAAAATCGAAAAATGGACGCGACATAGAAGTGACCGCACTTAAGACAAATTTAGAAGCAGCTCGGGAGATTTGCAGACAGATACGTTTGCGTGACATAGGGGGACTAATCGTTATCGATTTCATAGATATGGAAGATAGCAAATCTCAAGAAAGAGTCGAGAAGGCTATGCACATTGCCTTGAAACGAGATTTGTCCAACACTCAATGTGGCAAAATATCTCAATTTGGCTTGATGGAGCTTTCGCGACAAAGATTACGTTCAAACTTGACGGATACTGTGTTCGTCAAGTGTAATCATTGTTCTGGTTCTGGACGTATTCTTTCAAATGAAACAGTTGCTTTGTCAGTAATGCGCAATATTGAAAATTTTTTGGTAAAGAAAATAGCACGTTCTGTTGTTGTTGAAGTCGCTCCGGGCATCGATTTGTTTATTCTGAACAGAAAACGTAATTTGCTTATTGAAATGGAAAAAAGACACGGAACTTCGATCGAAATCGTGAGAAATAAAACTATGTCTGCCCAGGAAAATAAAATTCGAGTGATAGAATATAGTAACGATGAGTTAATTGAGAAAAAGAAAGCACGAAATATTAACGTAAAGACAAAAGTAAAGCAGCCTTCTTCGGATATAAAGTTGCCGGGAACAGGCACCAAAAAGACGACAGAACCTGAGAATATCACGAAGGACGAAGAAACAAACACCGAAGGGCCCGCGGATGTTGCGGTGCCGAATATCGAAGTTACGCAGCCAAGCGTTGCAGTTGCGCCGCAGATTCCCGAAGTCAGCACCGAAAAGCCAAATATCACTTCCGAGAAAGAACTCCCGAGAGTGTTGCCCGATATTGCAATACCTGGTCTCGATGCTCCTAAGAAAGAGCTTGCTGGTATTGCCATTCCGGGACGAGCACGAGCGGGAATAGAAGCGCCAAGACTTGCCTTCGCGGAAACGCCAGTTACAAATGTCCTGAAGCCTAGGCAATCTTTTTTGGAAAGAAATCCATCCGATATTATTGCTCAAGCGCTTTTCTCATCAAATGCATTTTCTTCGGATGGGCAGATTTTTGCTCCATCAAAACGTTCATCAGTAAATGTTCACAAAAAGCCAGTAAAGAAAAAGACTCCACAAATAAAACAACCTGGAGATAACAATGAAGCTAAAGTTGAAAATGCCACTTCTTCAGAAGATGTTGCTAAAGCAGATGCTGTGCCAGCTAACACAAACACGAAGAAGAATTGGCTGAGAAAGATATTCGAATGACACCTACATTCGAACAACTATCGCTATATTATGTCTCAGTGCACCCGTATGGTGTCACTGAGATATTTATAGGCGGTATGCTAGCATTTAAAATAAGGCGAGGATTTTGATGTTCAAAAAACTATTACTGTTTTTGTTGAGCTGTTCTGTTTATGCAAGCGATTATATCGTTGCAGATGACGAGACCGAGGTCTTTTTGACAGAAATTGTAAATAATATAAAAAGTGCATTGGGGTATAAACGAGATATACGAGTTTATATAACAAGTGATCAGACGCTTAACGCTGCAGCGATACAAAGCGGTGATATCATCGTGAATGCCGGTGCAATCATGCAGAGTGAGAACTACAAAGAACTGATCACGATTCTGGCGCATGAAGTTGGACATATAGCAGGGCATCATATACAAGTGTATATATCGCAAGTAAATGACTTTATGAAAGCTGGACTTGTTCCGACTTTAATAGGATTAGCGATAACGGTTGTGAGTGGCGATGGCGGTGCGCTCCTTGCTGGCATTTTAAGCGGAAGTTCGATAAGCCAAGGCATGGCGCTCGCTAAGATGCGACAGAGCGAAAATATTGCGGACACAAAGGCTGCAGAAGCATTGAAAAAACTAGGGTGGAATATATTCGACGGATGTATAGCTTTGCATAAAAAATTGGGCTTGCATACATTTATATATAATGAATATCTTTCAACACATCCGCTTTCATCAAAACGTGTTGCGAAGTATAAGCAATATTATTCTGAATTACAAAATAAGCCGATGACGAATGCGGTGAGAGATTTGCTAAAAAAATATGATCGAAAATTCAAGATTATAAAAAATAAATTAACTGCTTTAGTAATACAGCACGAATTTTTAAAAGATTTATATAACCAGCAGAAAGATGATAACGAAAAGTATGCTCGCGCGGTTGCCTTATATAGGTTGGGACGGTATAGCAAGGCGGTAGCACGAATAGATGAATTGCCCACGCATGATATTGAACAGAACGCGTATAATTATGAAATAAAATGTATGTCACTCATAAATTTGAAGCGATGCAAAGAGGCAGCGGAGTGTGCCCGACAGGCGCTACAGAATATACGAAATATGAAAAACCACCGCGACTTGGTCATCATTTATGCGGAGGCAGTGAGCGCTGGCAATCTGCGGAATTATGTTAAAGATGCAATAAAGCGATTGAATAAAATACTTATGCCCAAAGAAGATGATATAAGCGCACTGCATGAATTAGGAAAACTTTATACCCTCGATAATCAATCGCATAGAGGAAGTTATTGTGTTGCACAAAAAGCATTTCTGATGAACGATTTGAAATTGGCAAAAATACATGCAAAAAAAACCAGAGCAAGCTCAGACGCCTCGTTGCGTCGCAAGGCGAATGACCTGTTGGGCGCCATTGCGGATGCAGAAAAGGAAAGCGGAAAAACAAGGCACGCTGTGAAATAGTTCACTCGCGCACAGCGTATCCTTTTTGCGATTTCACTGAAAAGCCCAGTCGAGAGCCTGTTTGAATTCCTCGAGAGTCGGAATCGTCATTTGCTCTTTTGAAAGTTTATCTAAAATTTTGCCAATGTCCCATTTTTGTAGCGTCGCCTCTCCATCTATTTTCAATGCATGAAACAGTGCTTTTGTATGTGCGCTAAAACTAAATTCGATATTTTTTAAGGATGTATCTAAATCAAATTGATCGTATATTTCCATCAATTTATTCGCTAGATATTCCTCTTTGCTCATATCCTTTTCTTCATCTGATAATTTAAATTTGTGAAATGCAATTTCTGGATCTATCTTTTCATATAATGTTTTATACACCTCAACTGCTCGCTCGCACAATTCTTTATTTTGTGAGACCAACTTTATTCGTTCGCTCTTCTTCATATCTGGAAGCGTTATAAATGTCGAAATATCCGCCCCTTCTTCTTCCAACACACCAAGACTGATAATTGAAGCTAAATCTACATATAGCGGGTAAATCCTTTCCAATTTTGTAAATTTATAGTCTTTGAATTCTTGCTCTTTTAGAGTCAACAACTCGAAATACGTTGCAATAGCCTCTATGTTTTCTACTCTAGCTTTGTCGTCATTATCAATAAGCGGTTTAGCATCAGCAACAGCGTGTCCAGTTTCGTGCATCATAGTGGAAAGCAGATTTTCCGAGCCACGATATTTGACCACAATTTTATGCGTTAGGCAGAAATTTTTCTCACATTCACACCAAACCTCGTCTATTTTATCCTTGTGTTTTTTATGCAAAGTGCAACACTTTTCTTTTACTTCGTTCAATATCTCGCGGTACAAGTCGTACGAATAATTTTTTTGCATTTTGGTCAGAACAACCGTATCAAAAAAATTAACAGAAATATATTTTGTTGCGAAATTGCATAGTGCATCCTTGTATTTCTCAAATATTTGCCGTTCATATTCTTTCGGTTTATCCACCAGATTTAAGTCGTCTGCTTTTTCTTTTCGGTATGTCAATTTTGTTGCATATCTCAGCAATATATCGTGCAATTGATTTTTAGCGGTCTTTATCATTTTCATTTTATTGCTATGGTTTCCATAGGCTTTATATTGAATTTCGCGTATATTATATATATAATCCAAGTCCATGAACAACTCCGAGTTAGCTAGGTCATAAAAATTAACGCCTTCATAATAACGTCCAGTATCTATAACGTTGCAAACGATTCTATAAAACAGCGCATTTTGTCCCAAATATTTTTTGAAAATATTTTTAGCTTTATTTTGAATCGTGGCAATTTCATTATCACTCAGAGAGTTTTCTGCTATTAACTTTTCTTTGTGTCCATTCCACTTCGTGATGAACTCAGAACTAGATGGCAGATTTAAAAATAGTTCTTTGTATACAGGTGATAACCAATTGTAATGTTCAATATGTGATTTGAAATAATCGGTCATATTCTCTTTTTCAAATATGTTGTCGATATCAACCTCCATCGCAATCACATCAGAGCTGATAACACAAGGCGCCGCGACCAATCCAGCGGACAATAAACCAAACTTCTTCACAAGTCTCCCCAACTTAACAAGCTATCTCACAATTTCAGTGTACATCATTCAGTGACAGCGTGCAAGAACTTTTTTGTAAAAATATGTTAACACTTTTTATGTGGATGAAAATTGATTTTATCAAATATCATCGGCGATGATTTTGCTTATTTACTTGTATTTTTTCTGATAATTTAAACAGGAGTCACGTTTGCGACTCCTACGTTCTTCTTTGACTTTACGCCTTTTGTTGTTGCCCTATTCCTAGCTTTATTGTCTCAATTACTTTTGCGGTCGATATCAACTGCTCTGAAAGAGATTCCAAAGTCTCTTGATTGCCTGTCGTACTCGTTGGTTCGGTCGCGTTGCTTTGTGTCAGATTCGTGCTCGCACTGACCTCGCCTTGAGCTGCCTTGTCCCCATCTTTGCTTGCCTCTTTGTTCTCCTCTGATTTTGCCGCTTCCTGAGGCGCTTCCTGCTTGTTGCTGTCATTCGCATCAGCTACAGCCTCTTTTTTATCAGTGTCAGCCTTGGTTTCATTGGTTTCGGCAGGTGTTGCTACATCCGGCTTACTACTTTCCTGAGCTACCCCTGCATTTTTAGTTGCATCAGGCTGTCCCTGTTGAGTCCCCGGCTCTTCAGCTGGTTTATTCGCGCTACTTTCCGCTTCAGGAGCTGATGACTGCGCTACGTCTTGTTTCTGCTCCGTTGCCGGAACACTCGTAGGCGTTTCCGCCACTGCTTGCGCCGTCGTAGCCTGAGCTACGTCTTGTTTCTGCTCCGTTACCGGGACACTCGCTGGCATTTCCGCCACTGCTTGCGCCGTCGTAGCTTGAGCTACATCCTGCTTCTGCTCAGTTGCCGGAACATTTGCAGGTGTTTCTGTTGCTACCTGTGCCGCCGGAGGTTGTGCATCACCTTGCTTTTGTTCTGTTGCCGGAACACTCGCTGGCGTTTCCGTCGCTACCTGTGCCGTCGAAGCTTGAGCAACATCCTGCTTTTGCTCCATCGCCGGAACACTCGTAGGCGTTTCCGCCACTGCTTGCGCCGTCGTAGCTTGAGCTACATCTTGTTTCTGTTCAGTCGCCGGAACACTCGCTGGCGTTTCCGCCACTGCCTGTGCCGTCGTAGCTTGAGCTATATCCTGCTTCTGCTCCATCGCCGGAACACTCGCTGGCGTTTCCGCCACTGCTTGTGCCGTCGTAGCTTGAGCTACATCCTGCTTCTGCTCAGTTGCCGGAACATTTGCAGGTGTTTCTGTTGCTACCTGTGCCGCCGGAGGTTGTGCATCACCTTGCTTTTGTTCTGTTGCCGGAACACTCGCTGGCGTTTCCG
>JAFSTL010000069.1 GCA_017450545.1 Alphaproteobacteria bacterium | reverse complement strand
TTTCTATAATCGCACGTATAGCAAGAACAGAAGCGTTTGCAAGTTCATCTATCACCGAATTCATTGCATTTTGTTTAGACGACATACCAGAAGATGGCAATTCGTCAGATACTTCATATGTTGTGTATGTATCCAAAACTTTTGAGCCGATGCTATTTTGTTCTTTGTCAAACACCTCAATCTTTTCTATCATGCGCACCTGGTCTTTCACAACTTCCTTGGCGGAATACACAGCTGAAGAACTTTGCTCCGTTATCTCTACAGTAATCAGATATCGTTCACTGTCTGGTATATACTTATCCAACATTGGCCGCAACACTCCCAAGAACCTATATTCAACATAGGGCGTTGCCTTAATTTTTACCTCAGCCTTCCCTCCTGGTGAAGTTTGTTCAGAAAGCAACGGATGCGTCGAAGAACAGGCAACAACACAAGGTATAACTAATCCACAGATCGCGCTTTGTATACTCTTTCGTAGCATTCAATCTGATCTCCAACAATAAAGTCATTGTAATCTTCGGCTAAAATACCACACTCATGTGACTGTCTGGATTCTTTTATTTCATCCTTTTCATGCTTCATAGACTTTATTTTACCTTCGTATAAACACTTTCCTCCGCGTATTACTTTTATCTTCGTATCATTTTTCTTGATTATTCCATCGGTCACATAGCATCCTGCAATCGTCCCAAGTCGACTTATTGTGAATATCTTCCTGACATCTGCATTTCCGATATACTTCTCCTCAACTATCGGAGATAGCATAGCCCCCATAATGGTTTTCACTTCTTCAGTCATGTGGTATATCACGTTGTGACTTAAAATCCGTATACTGCTTCTCTTTGCCAATTCCTTAGCAGCAGCAGAAATATTCACGTTAAATCCTACTATCAATGCGTTGGAAGTAATCGCGAAATCAACATCACTTGCGCTTATGACACCTATTCCTTTTTCGACTATATTAATCACTATTTCCGAAGAGTTAATCGCTTCAAGTGAAGCAATCACTGCTTCTAAAGAACCATACACATCGGCTTTTACCAATATATTCAGCTCTTGAACATTGCCATCTCCGCTTGCTAGCAATTGTTCCATCGATTTTGCCTTATTTTTCTGTTCACGTAATTTCTGAGCATTTCGCCGATACTCTGCAATTTCACGCGCTTTCTGTTCACTATTAACGACAGCCAACACATCGCCAGGCTCAGGTGCTGAATCAAAACCGGCTATTTCAACAGGCATTGATGGAATTGCACAAGTTATGACCTTCCCAGCATCATCGTATATTGTCCTGACTTTGCCATATACCTTTCCTGCAACAAACACATCACCTTTGCGTATTGTCCCGTTTTGAACTATAACTGACGCAACAATACCCTTCCCCTTATCTATTCGCGACTCTAAAATCGTTCCAACAGGCGGCCTGTTAGCATTAGCCTTCAGTTCCAACATCTCCGCTTGCGACAATATCGCCTCCAGCAAACCTGTCAAATTTATGTTTTGTTTTGCAGATATCTCTGCGCATAACGTGTCGCCGCCAAAATCCTCCAGAATAACTTCTTGAGACATTAACTCTGATTTTACCTTGTCTATATTTATATTTGGTTTATCTATTTTATTTATAGCGACAACAACAGGCACTTCTTGCGCTTTGGCTTGGCGTATCACCTCAATCGTCTGATCCTTTATGCCATCATCCGCTGCAACAACAAGAACAATTATGTCTGTTATGACAGCACCTCGAGCCCTTATTTTTGAGAATGCCGCATGTCCTGGCGTGTCAATAAAAGTTATTTTTTTGCCTGATTCAGTTTCAACTTGATATGCTGCCACGTGCTGCGTTATTCCTCCTGCTTCCCGCTGCGCTATGCCTGTCTTTCGCAAAGTGTCCAGCAATGTCGTTTTTCCATGGTCAACGTGCCCCATAACCGCGACAATCGGCGCCCTAGGACACAGATCCTCTGGATTATCAACAATATTTATCAGCTCATTTTCTATATCTGCATCGGATACCCTCTTTGGCTTGTGCCCAAACTCGCTGCAGATCACTTCCGCCGTATCGCCATCTATTGACTGATTTATGTTCGCCATAGTGCCAATCGACATCAGGTATTTCACAATTTCAGATGACCTGACTGCCATCCTGTTTGCCAAGTCACCTACAGTTATCATATCCGGAATTTCAACTTCACGAATCACTTTATTGATATCTTTGGCTTGCTCAGTATTTTTTACCTTATTTCGCGCACGTTTTATAGACGCCATCGACCGCGAGCGTTCCTCTATGTCGTCATCCATTATGCGGTCTATCATGGCACGCGACATTTTCCCACTGTTTTGCGCACGACGATCATTGTTGCGCGTTTTCACAACCACTCGCACCTTTTTGGGCGAATCCATGCCATCCAGCATACGTTCACGTTGCCTTATATGCGTTGCGACCTGACGCTCTTGCAACGGAATGTCCGGAACCGTTTTTTCAAGCTGTTTCGGTTGTGACACTTCTCTTACTTTTACGGTATTCTTATTATCATTCGACTTCTTCTTTTGCGCAGGCTTCTGTTTGCTATACTCTTGTGCCTTGAACACAACTGGTTTAGACTGTGGCGTATACTCATTCTTTTTAGGAACGTTCACCACAACTCTATTTTGAGATTCGTTTCTTGCAACTTTCTTAGTTTCGGTCTCTTTAACCACTTCCGTTTGCGCGACAATTTGCGGCTCTGGTTTTTGTCGCTCTTCAACCTCTATCGTTTGTTTTGCTATTTGCTCTTCACGTTCTTCTTTTTCCTTTATGGCATCTTGCAATGCCTTAACCCTTGCTTTATATTCTTCGTCAGTGAGTTTCCTATACTGCGTTTTATGTTTTGCATTTGCTCCGGCGTTATTCCCTGGCTTATTTTGCTTTCTGATGTCTATCGCTAATCCACTGCGTTTCTTCTTAACTTCAACTTCGACTGTTCGGCTGCCAGAAGGAGAAGACGGAGTTGATACTTCAACCGTTGTTTTCAAGGACAAAACTTGACGCTTGTTCCCTTTTCTATCATTATCACTCATTCATTTCCTCCTTATCTCCTACCAAGTTTCCCGTATCTTCATAATCAATATTTCCGCTTCAGGCGGTGATAACAAATCTCCAGTTATCTCCAACAACTCATCCGTTGATAAATTTCCCAAATCCTCCAACGTCCTTAATCCGGATTTCACCAGAACTTCCAACAGCTCAGGTTTTAACAGTTCATAATTTCGCAAATCATCAGCGACGCCCTTTTCATCACATAACTTTGCTATTTCATTCTTTTTGCGTGTTATATAAGCAGAAGCACGTTGATGCAATTCGTGAGCTATATCCGGATCAAATCCTCTTATGGAAGCAAGTTTTTCTTCAGGTGTGTTAGATATATCTTCCATTGTGTAATATCCCTCACTTATGAGCAATTGCGCCAATAACTCATCAATGTCTAACCCATGTTCGAAGTATCGTAATATTCGTGCATTCTCTGCGGTTCGGGCTTCGTTTTCTTGCGTTTCTGTTGTGACATTTATGTTACATCCAGTTAATTGCGACGCTAACCGTACGTTTTGCCCACGTCGTCCGATGGCCACGCTCAGCTGTTTGTCTGGAACAACAGCGGTCACTTTATCCCCGGTTTCTTCCATTACGACTCTGATAACTTCTGCTGGAGCTAAACTATTCACAATGAATATCGCCGGATTTTCCGACCATGTGACGACATCGATCTTTTCCCCCCTCAACTCATCAACAACGGCTTGTACTCTTGCGCCTTTAATGCCGACACACGCCCCCACCGGATCAAGATTTGGATCATTCGTCGTGACTGCTATTTTCGCCTTACTTCCAGGATCTCTTGCGATTGCCTTTATCTGAACAACACCGTCATACACTTCCGGAACCTCTTGCTCAAATAACATCCTCATAAATTCCGGTCTTGTTCGTGACAAAATTAACAGCGGTTGATCCTGCGCTTGATTCAAACCCGCCAGATACACCTTTATACGTTCTCCAATCTTAAAATTTTCATGCGGAATTATATCGGCACGTTTCAGAATACCTTCAGTTCGTCCAATGTCTAACACAATACACGAATATTCGATCCGCTTGACTGTTCCTGTAATAATTTCGCCAACTTTGCTTGAAAAATCAGCATATTGCTTATTTCTTTCAGCAAGCTGAACTTTTTGAACTATAACTGTTCGAGCAACCTGCGCGGCGACTCGACCAAAATCAACAGGAGGCAATTTCTCGTTGTATACTCCGCCTAGTTGAGCATCAGAAACATATCTAAGCGCGTCTTTCAGCGATATCTCCGTTCCGAAATTCGAAACAACATCAACTATCCGCATACATCTGAAAACAGCGATTTCCCCAGTTTTTCTGTCTATGTGAGCTTCAAGCTTAACTCCGTCACCATATTTTATCTGTGCTGTTTTCACAACAGCTTGTTCCATAGCATCGAGAATATCCTCTCTATCGATACCCTTCTCCTTTGCAACTAAATCTGCAACTTGCAATACTTCACTCTTAGCAACAGGCTGCGCTGCCTCTTCTAACTTTATTTTTCTGCTCACTTATCAAAATTCTCCAAAATATAACCTATTTCTTGCTTCCATCAATATGTGCACTACTTATTTCCTCATAAAGCAACGAAATCTCATCTTCGCCATCTTTTTGAGGAACTTCCAATTCTAATTTTATACCATTTTCCATAGCGGATTTTAAGCTTCCCTTAAAAGTTTTATGTCCCGCTTTTGAAACGTATGTCTTTACAACAACATTTTTACCACAAAACCTCACAAAATCTGCCGGTTTCACCAATGGTCTGTCGATGCCCGCAGAAGAAATTTCCAACGTATATTTATCAGTAATAACATCCATTATATCTAATTTTAATGACAACGCTCTGCTAATTCTTTGACAATCATCAATATTCACAGAACTACCATCAGACCTCTCAAGCAAAATTTGCAAAGTCTTCCGTCCAGCTTGGTCAAAAAGGGATACCTTGACGACCTCGCATCCAAGCTCTCTGACCAATGGTGTTATTTCTCTCTCTATCTTCTCAGCTAATATCGCCATCCACCACGAACTAATTTTTCTAAACAAAAAAGTATATTATTCATTATCATCGAACAGAGTTCAAAAATCAACCCAATACGCGGGGCAGTATGGATGCTTGCGAGATGCCAATTGTTTTGTTTTTCCAGATTTTGACCAAACATATAATCCATTCGGGTATTCAGCTATTTCCCATCGTGTGTTAGTGTATGCTTTTTTATTAAGTTTGCCTGAAAACCCGAGATTTCTTTGGATTGCAAAAGCGAAATTACGTCCCTTTCTTAGGGAAGTTGCGTAAAAATTTGAATCTTCGACAAAGCAAGCAATTGGTGTTTTCGGAGGAAAAACAATGTCGGGAGACGTTTGAAAAATCCAACACGAGGCGCCAGTTATAATGAAAAAAATTCCACTTAGTCGTATTTTTGTCCTTAGAAGGCATAGGATAATTCCACCAATAATTATCATGTATAAAGCGGATATCTCTGGCGACTTCACGACTATATTCGACCCCGGAATGTCAGAGATATAGCTTAATATCATATATAATTTATTTAAAACAAAACTTAGCATATCAATCAAACCATTAATGCGAAGAACAAGACAAAGAATGCCGAGAGGAACAATAACAAAAGTCATCGTTGGAATTGCAACTATATTCCCAAGCAAACCAGATAAACTTAATCTATTAAAAACCGCAATTGAAACAGGAAGCGTAGACAAGGAGGCGATGATTGTCGTTACTAACGTTAACAAAATATATATGCTCATTTTCCACATAATGCCCGAATGTTTAACAATAAATGCACTTAACATTGGTCGAAAAAATTCGTAAAAAGCAATCAATGACACAACTGCACAAAACGATAACTGGAAACTAACCAGAAACACAGCGCCTGAATTGCAAAGCAAAATCACGAATGCCGCAAATGCAACACTTCGTAATGACAAAACTCCACGTCCAACAACAACTCCGAACAAGCAAACCGTAGTCATTATAAATGCGCGAGTTGCGGAAGGAGAAAATCCCGATAATGCAAGATATAAAAACGTTATTAGGATCGTAATAATCGCAGAAAGTTTTTTCGGAGGGAAATTTCCCCCAATGCAATTTGCATATTGAAAAATTTTCGCTAACACGAAAAAAATAACCGATGAGACGATAGACATGTGTAATCCGGAAATAGCGAGTATATGAGCGGTTCCGGAGGCGATGAATCTTTCACGTACTTCTGGCTGAATGGCTGATTTGTCGCCTGTCAACAATGCGCAAGCTATTCCTCCTGCGGGCGATTGCATTTTTTTGAGAACTCGTTTTGTCAAGCTACAGCGAATTTTTGAGAAACAGTTGTAAAATTTGTGAGTTTGCCCTAGTTTTGTTATACCATACACAATTCCAGTCACATCAATACCAACCAGCGCATTATATTGCGCTTGATCAAACGCTCCTGGAATTGCAGGTGATTTAAAAGGAATAAACTTTCCGTGTATCCTGACAATATCTCCTGGGGAAACATTTTTGCTCATTTTTGCAGAACAAGTCATTTTTGCAGTTTTTATTTTTTCCGTTTTTATAAGATTAATATTTTTTATATTTATATCTTTAAACGTAATGCGTCGCATATTTTTCATGACGGGATGCGTTTCATCCATAGCATCTATGACCGCAGTGAATGTAACCTTATCGTATTCTTTTGTAATAAATCTTTTTTGAGAAAGTAAATCTATATTAAATATACCTCCTGTTTGAGCAATATAGATACCAAGCATAAAAGTTAAAATGGTATAACACAGTGTTTTCGATCTCTTCCAAATTTCTATTGACAATAAAAATGTCATAGAAATTGCAACTAGTATTGCTCTCCAACTAAAAAATGGAAAAAATACACCGACAATTATGCTAACCCCAAGTATTACCGGCATAAAAAGAGGTAATGTTTGCCTTTCTATGAGTAAAAAATCACTAAATCGCATACAATTCAATATCCGTCCCCATAGCAACAGAATAGCCTTTTGGAAGAAATTTGGTCAACAAAACACTTGCACTTTTTGCGAAAAAGAGCTATTTAAGATAATACTGGCACCTCGGAATTGGTATGGAACAGTTATGTCAAAAATGATTGTAGGTAACTGGAAAATGAATGGTTCAGTGAAATTAGTGGATGAGTTTATTGCTGGACTTGACAAACAAGTTATTCTAGGATTGCCGAGCATTTTTATAGCATATGCTCACTTGAAAAATCCTGAAATGCAAATTGCGGCGCAAGATTGCTCTGTTTTTGGTGACTTTGGAGCACATACAGGGGAAATCTCAGCAAAAATGTTGGCAGATGTGGGGTGTAAATACGTTATTTTAGGACACAGTGAACGGCGCAAAAATATGAATTCTGATACTATAGATAATATCTTGCTTAAGTTACGCAATGTTGTCCAAAATAAAATGACAGCAATTTTGTGTGTTGATGAAAATTATATGGAGCTTTTAGATAAATCAATCTCAGATTTTATAAAAACTCACACAAACGAAATCGTGATAGCTTATGAACCAATTTCGGCAATTGGAACAGGTATAATTCCATCACCGGACGATATAAATAAATCATTAAAAAATATAAAATTGCATATCAATAATGTTAAAACATTGTATGGAGGCAGTGTAAATACGAAAAATATAACAGAGATATTGTCCATTCCCTTCTCTGACGGCGTCCTTGTCGGGGGCGCCAGTCTGAATCTGTACGACATAAACACGATGGCATCTTATTCGTGAACACAGCATCTGCTCAGACCGCTCTGACTTGCATGTTCAAATTTTCGCCATATTTGTGTAGCATGGGTAACGGTGTATTGTCTTTTAGGATAGCTTTTTGGCTATGTTCTTAGGTTGGTTTTTGAACAAAGGGCTGAAGCAAGGGATATTTTGGGCAATCATGATATATCTTGTCGGCACGTTCAATGATGTTCTGGCAAAATTTTTAGGAAATCGCTTACATGCAGTTGAAATTGCATTTTTTAGATTTCTGTTTTCTGCAATTATCGTCATTGTTCCGATGATAAAATCAAAAGAAAATTTATTTAAATCAAGCATGCATGGTATGCATATTATGCGAGGTATTATTGGCACAATAGCACTTGGACTGTGTTGTTATAGTGTTAATATTATGCCTCTTGCTGAAAATACAACAATACTTTTCTCCGAGGCATTATTTATGTTGCCACTTACAGCATTATTTTTAGGAGAAAAAATTAATAATACATCTATTATAGCCACTATCATAGGTTTTATCGGACTTCTTATAATGTTTAGACCAAAAGCTGAAAACATCAACATTCTCGCAATTATTCCAACTTGCGCAGCATTTTTATTTGCGACAATGAATATAATGATCAAAAAAATGATTGATAATCATGAAAATACATTGACAATGTTGTTTTATTTTGGTTTGTATACCACCATAATTTCGGTCGTGTTTGTTCCATTTTTTTGGATTACTCCAAATTTGCATGAACTATTGTTAATTTTCTTGCTAGGACTTGGCGCAAACCTTATACAATTATTCATTTTCTTGGCATACAGGGCAACGACTGCATCAAATATCAGTCCAATCCGTTACATCGAACTACCATTTGCAATACTTTGCGGACTTGCATTTTTCGGACAAATTCCAAATGCAACCACAATTTGTGGTTCATTATTGATAATCGCAGGCACAATAATCGCTTCGTATGCAAAGAAATAGATGCAAATGTATATTTAGTTCTGCATATTATTCGCAGCACTTGTCTCTGAGGATGCCCATCTCAAGCGCTTTTTTCTTCCGTAATTCCTCGTCGCATTTCGGGCAATATTCGTGTGCGCCCTCGAGGTAACCATGTATCGGACAAATCGAAAACGTTGGCGTTACGGTCACGTATGGAATTTTATACCGCGTCAGAACTTTGCGTATTAAATTTTTACATACCGAATAATCCGAAATACGCTCCCCCATAAACAAGTGAATAACCGTCCCGCCTGTGTATTTGCGTTGCAATACTTCCTGGTGGTCAAGTGCTTCAAATATATCATCTGTATAGTTTGCTGGCAATTGCGAAGAGTTTGTGTAATATGGCGCTTCCTTTGAACCAGCTTGTATGATGTCTGGATAGCGTTTTGCATCCTCACGCGCAAATCGATACATAGCGCCCTCTGCAGGCGTTGCCTCGAGATTATACATATGTCCGGTTTCGACCTGAAATTCAATGAGCCGTTGGCGTATATGATCCAAAACGCGGATAGCAAGTTCTTTGCCTTCCGGATGAGCGATATCGTACTTGTCATTTGTGAAGTTTCTGACCATTTCATTCATTCCATTGACGCCGATTGTGGAAAAATGATTTTTAAATGTTCCGAGATAGCGCTTTGTAAACGGATATAGTCCTCCATCCATAAGCCGTGATATGACTTTTCGCTTTATCTCTAGGCTATTTTTCGCTGTTTTCATCAGGTCATCTATGTGAGCTATAAGCCCCATCTCATCGCCCTTATGAAGGTATCCCAATCTGGCGCAATTTATCGTCACAACGCCTATAGAACCAGTTTGCTCTGCCGAACCAAAAAGACTGTTCCCACGCTTCAGAAGCTCTCTTAAGTCAAGTTGCAATCGACAGCACATAGAGCGAATCATATTCGGACTTAAGTCTGAATTCACAAAGTTTTGGAAATACGGCGTTCCATATTTTGCAGTCATTTCAAAAAGTTTGTCGACGTTTTCGCCATCCCAATCGAAATCTTTTGTTATGTTGTATGTAGGAATAGGGAACGTAAATATGCGTCCTTTTGCATCTCCCTTGGTCATAACCTCGATGTATGCGCGATTTATCATATTCATTTCTTTTTGCAAATCGCCATAAGTGAAAGCCATTTCTTCGCCACCGATAATCGGGTGATCGCCTTTCAGGTCATCTGGACAAACCCAGTCGAAAGTCAGGTTCGTGAATGGCGTTTGCGTTCCCCAACGCGTTGGGACGTTCAGATTATATATAAACGACTGCATCTCCTGATAAACATTGTCATAATTCAAATTATCTTTCCTGATAAACGGAGCCATATACGTGTCAAACGAACTAAACGCCTGCGCGCCTGCCCACTCGTTTTGCAACGTCCCCAAGAAATTTACTACTTGTGAAAATGCAGTCGACATATGCTTTGCCGGTGAAGCCTCAGCTTTTCCGCCAACACCATTAAACCCCTCCTGCAACAACGTACGCAAAGACCATCCGGCGCAATATCCGCAAAGCATATCTAAATCATGAATATGCAAATATCCATTGATATGCGCTTCTGCAATTTTAGATGTGTATATTCTATTTAACCAATAATTTGCGACAACTTTCCCAGATAAATTCAATATCAATCCACCAAGCGAATATCCCAGGTTCGCATTGGCTTTCACGCGCCAATCCAACTGATCAACGTATTCATCAACTGCCGAAACAGCATTTACGAATGACTTTTGCTCTGCCCTCATCTTTGCATGCTGTTCACGATATAGGATATATGCTTTTGCGGTCTTGATGTGATTATTTTCGATAAGCACTTCTTCCACGATATCCTGTATATCTTCTATTCTTGGCGCTGACTTCGGGTGCTTCGCCAGCAACTTATCTACAACTTTATAAGCTAGTGCCCGCGATTCAGATATACTAAACTCCTCTGTTGCTGTCGCGGCTCCATGTATTGCATTAGTAATTTTCTCCATTTCAAACGGGGAAAAAGTTCCATCACGTTTGATTACAAATTTTATTTCATAAGCATTATCTGCCATTTTAATCTCTCCTCTATCAATCTTATTGTATTTTCAAGCCCATATAGGCTGATAAACGACCCCATCCTTGGTCCACTCTCTGTTCCAAACAAAACCTTATACAGTGTCAAAAACCATTCTCTTAGATTTTCTGAATAAAACCTTTTACCAATTTCGAAGACAGCATTTTGTATTTCATCCGCAACAGCATCTTTTGATATATCGTGCAACTTATCTCGCAATTCCAGCATAGCCTCTCTTTGCTTTTCTGTTGGTTTTTCAGGAGTTCGGGTGCCAACTATGAAATCGTTATAATAGTTTATGGCATAACCCGCCATCTTTTTCATATATTCCAAAGTATCGCTCGAGCAACCTTTTGCATACTTCTTTATAAACTCAATCAAAACATCTTTATCGGCGGTATTACATGCCTGAGCCAAATTCAACAGCATCGAAAATTTCAAGCATCCATCATACTTCGGCGGATTTCCATTGTGTATATGAAAAACTGGATTATCAGGCTTCTTTTCATCCAGTTCATTTTCGTATTTCGCCAAAGCATCGATATATTCATCCATAGCATTTGGAATAACGTCGAAATACAATCTCTTCGCTCTCTTCGGCGCTTGATACATATAGTATGCCAAGCTCTCAGAAGGTGCGTATTTCAGCCATTCGTCCATAGATAATCCATTACCTTTGGACTTCGAAATTTTCTTTCCTTCTTCGTCCAAAAATAGCTCATACGTTAGATTTTCAGGTGGCGTTCCATCAATCGTGCGACAGATTTTCGATGATAATTTGAACGAATCTATCAAATCTTTGCCATTCATCTCATAGTCAACGCCAAGTGCGACCCATCGCATTCCCCAGTCAGCCTTCCACTGCAACTTACAATTTCCATCCAAAACAGAAGTCTCAATGAACTCTCCAGTCTCTGGGTCTTTATAAACTATTGTTAAACTTTCAGGTTTTGTCTCAACAATAGGCACTTGCAGAACCTTGCCAGTACGCTTACAAATCGGGAAAAATGGGCTATATGTCTCGCGTCTTTCCTCGCGTAGCGATGGCAGCATTATGTTCATAATCTCGTCGTAATGTTCCAATATCCTTTGCAAACAATCATTAAATTGTCCAGATTTATACGCTTCCGTCGAGCTCTTAAATTCATACTCAAAGCCAAAAGAATCGAGAAACCGTCGCAACATGGCATTATTGTGATGTGCAAAACTGTCATATTGACCAAATGGGTCAGGAACTGAAGTTAGAGGCTTTTCAAGATTTTCCGCGAGCATTTCCTGATTTGGTACATTAGTCGGTACCTTTCGAAATCCGTCCATATCATCAGAAAACACAACAATCTTAGCCTTCATTCCAGTTAAGCGCTTGAATGCACGCATCACAAAGGTTGTACGCAACACTTCTCCAAAAGTCCCGATATGTGGCAACCCAGAAGGACCATACCCAGTTTCCAGAATAGCCTCACTTTTCCCGCTTCTCTCTATCCTATCAGCTAGTTTCCGCGCTTCCTCAAACGCCCAAGACTTCGTGTTTGCAAATTTACTTTTCAACAACATAATTCCCCTCAATCAAAATTCCCAAAGCCTCTATCATTATAGCACACTGCCAGCGTTTTTTAACCACACTAGCAACTCAATGTCCCATCGGATAGCACAACGGTTCGAGAAAGTTTTTTTGCCAAATCAACGTTGTGTGTTGCCATAAAAATCGCAGTATTTCTTTTTTCTGCAATGGTTAAAAACAAGTCAAAGACTGTTTCGGCATTCAGCGGATCTAGGTTGCCAGTCGGCTCATCTGCAATCACGATGCTAGGGTCATTGACCAGCGCCCTCGCGATAGCAACTCGTTGCCGTTCTCCGCCTGATAAATTGATCGGATTTTGATGTAAGCGATGACCGAGTTCAACTTGCTCTAGCAGCTCGATCGCTTTATTCCTCGCTTCTTTTTTCGATACTTTTCGAATAAGTTGCGGAATCATGACATTTTCAAGCGCAGAAAATTCTGGTAACAAATTATGAAATTGATAGACAAATCCAAGATTGTCACCTCGCAACTTTGTCCTTTTTTCTTCAGAAATATTGCTCGTATCAACCTTATTTATTATGACTTTACCTGCCGTCGGTCTTTCTAAAAGCGCTGCAATTTGCAAAAGCGTCGATTTTCCACTTCCGCTTTGCCCGACAAGAGCAACACTTTCTCCTGAATTTATCGAGAAATTTACGCTCTTCAAAACTTCTATAACGCTGTCTCCTGACCGAAATTTCATCGTAATGTCTTGCAATTTCAAATTCATGAGTACCGAGTTTCTGCTAGCAACAACTTTGATTGTATCAGCGAGCATGCAGTTTTTCTAGTGCTTATGCGTTCGGCATTTCCGTCTCTGCGAGAAGCATCTTTTGGTTCTTTGGGCGGTAATATAATATATAGATTGTTTTTTGCTCTAGTCATTGCAACATACAATAGCCTATATAGTTCCCTCGTTTCCAAATCAAGTTCATGGTCAATTATCTGCTGTAATTCTGGAACCGCATATTTTTCTGAAGGTTTAATGAAAAATAGCTTATCAGAAAAAAGAAATGACAATTTTGCTTTATCTGCATTTAATTTAAAGTCAAGCAAAAATACCGTGTCAGCTTGCAAACCTTTGGAGCCATGTATGGTCAAAAGCCTCATATCCGCATCAACAGGCAGACTATTCTTTACTTCAATATCATTTTCTCTAAAAAATTCCAAAAATTCAGACAGACTTTGGGAATTATTATTCGAGAATTTTATCACTTCATCCAAAAAACTGCTAAGAATATGTTTCTCATGGGCAGAGATGTTATGAAGATTTGTTGATAATAAATAAAAAAACTTTGGCAATTCACTTTCATCATAATATGAAATTAATTTGTTAACATATTTATATTTTTCTGGGAAATACATATTTAATTTATCAAAAATTGATATAGTTTTATCTATACATATATTATATAATTCATAATTAGTCAACGGCTCCTTAAATATATATGGACTTTTTAAAATGCAATACATTGCAAAATCATTATCTCGATTTATACACAAATCAGCCATCGATAAAATATCTGTGATTAAATCATTTTCCACCAAATTTATTTGTTCAGGCGGAGCAATCTTTACCCCAAATTTACCCAGATTTTCCATAATATTTTGAGATAAATCATCTCGATTTCTTGTCAAAATTATAGAATTATTATCAGCACATTCTGCTATTTTTTCTGCAATTTTTTGTGCCTTATATTGCATTTTGTCTTCAACTTCTGGGGGCATATCTTCGCAAACAATGACTTCGACGTGTCCCGTTTTCCCCGTTTCATCTTGTCTAAACGGGGTATGTCTTTGATATGATATCGAGGCGCCCCCTAAGTTATTTGCTTCTGCCCCATCAAATACGGTATCGACTGTTTCCAAAATTTTTGGCAAAGAGCGATAGTTTTTATCAAGACGCGACACTTCAAGCTTTTTGTTAAACTTATGAAAAACCTCATTAATTTCTTCATAGAATTCCGAGAATAAATTACAATCTGCCCCCTGAAAACGGTATATAGATTGTTTTATATCTCCAACGACAAATATATTCCGCCTTGAATGTGGATTTGACAAAATATCACCAGCAAAAATACGGATCAGATCCCATTGTATCGGGCTCAGGTCTTGCGCTTCATCCACCATGATGGATTTTATCTGCGAACAAATTTTGGAAATCACAAATTCTTTAGTGCAACTTTGCGTCAAAAGATACTTTGTTTTATACAAAACATCCGTAAAATCAAGAACATTTTGCTCATTCTTTAATCTCTGATATTCATCAATAATCTGTTTAACTAATTGCAAATACGAAAAAGTTTCCTCTAAAGTCTTTTCTTTATTTTTGTTTTGATAATTTTCGAACACAGTGTCTGCAATTTGTCTCGATATAGGCTCTTTCGGAAAAGGTATTCTTTTTCTGAGTCCTCCTTTTGTTAAATACTGTTTTTCCAGACTTTCGTGTGACAATTTCTCGTCTATAAACTTTTTTTGTTCAAGTGTGAAATTTCGCAAAGGTGTTAAGTGCAGAAAATCAGCAGCAATTGCTTTGTAATCATTTAACTCATCATATTGTTTAAAAAAATCAATAAATTTAGACCGTTCTTGATAAATTTTTTCGATTAAATCCTCAAAACTTCGCAAAGACATGCTTTTAGAAAGTTTTTGCACCACGTTGTCGGAAACCGCTTTCAAACACGTATCCTTTGCTTGTTGCATAAGCGCCTTGGCTGCAAAATCATCCAGCAACATAAAATTCGGCAAAATTTCTGCTTCCATAGGAAATTGCATGAGTAACGATTGACAAAAAGAATGTATCGTCAAAATCTTTAGTTGAGACAGGTTATCTTGTAACTTAAAGAACAATTTCGATGCCCTTTTGATTTTTTCATCAGAAATGTTCGATAAATTAAACTTATCCTTTACGTATTCGTTAACATTTTTAGCCAAATATAATTCCTTCAAAGCATTTTCAACCCTATTTTCTATTTCGCAAACCGCGGCATTACTATACGTAATACACAAAATGTTTTGTGGTTCCACACCTAATAGCAGTGATTTTATATAGCGATCGACTAAAGTTTTCGTTTTCCCAGAACCAGCCGAAGCGAATACAAAACACGACGAATCAACATCCAATGTTTTGGTTTCCTCTCCGGAACAGCTCATTTTTCCAGGAATTCACACATGGTGCCCAGAGTCGGAATCGAACCAACGACACAGAGATTTTCAGTCTCTTGCTCTACCAACTGAGCTATCTGGGCATTCACAACCGTCATCATGATACAACAAATCACGCACAATGTCAAAACCAAAACATGTTTTGCACGATAAAAAATTTCTGGACAGTTGCGATGAGGTTATGTTACTATGGCAGAAGTGATATTTTTGTTGATTTTTGGTGAAATTATGAAACGTACATATCAGCCGAGCAATTTGGTTCGCAAGAGAAGGCATGGATTTTTAAGCAGGATGGCAACAGTTGGCGGAAGAAAAGTTTTGTCCGCAAGGAGAGCTAAGGGACGAAAGAGACTGAGTGCATAAGTCGACCGTGTTTACAAAGGTAATCAAAAAGCGAGCGATATTTTTGGACATAACCAGAAACGGAGCGACTGTTAGAACGAAAGGTGTTGTGACTGTTTGTCGGAAACTTGATGCGGATGTTTCGCTTGTTGGTTATACTGCCAGTCGGAAAGTTGGAACTGCGGTCAAACGAAATTTTGCTAAGAGGAGATTGCGTTCTTTGGTTCGCGAATTCTGCGATAAGATTTTGCCAGGGTATGCTTTCGTGTTCATTGCAACCACAGGCACTACGACAATGAAGTTTGTCGATTTAAAGTCTGATTTTCTGTATGCTTTGAATAAATTCAAATGCTGTGAGAGAAAACGTGATAAAAGAAATTTTTATAGCAATGATAAAACTTTATAGGGTTGTGTTTTCTTGGAAACGCCCTTGTTGTAGGTATGTACCAACTTGTTCGGTATATGCAATGGAGGCAGTCAATAAGTATGGGGCAGTAAAGGGTGGATTTTTGTCATTAAAACGAATATTACGGTGCCGTCCTGGATTGAAGGGATATAGTAATTGCGGATACGATCCGATACCTTAAAGATAAAGGAGATATAAATGACATTTAACAATAACGAGCCCACGAGCTCTAAAAATTTTATAATTGCTATGGTTTGTTTTATGGTGATTATGGTTGGATATGATTATTTTACTTCCACAAACTCAAGTTCTGAAACACAACAGCAGACAGAAGACACCGAAGAGACGCAGAGTAGCGAGAAGTCGGAAACGATTTCAGTTAAGGATGCAATGAGCAGTAATACACGGGTAAAGTTAGAAAATACGCATATAACAGGCACTATTGATTTGAACGGCGGAGTTATTGATTCAGTTATTCTGAAAAAATATAAACAAACTACTGATGAGAATAGCGAAAATGTGATGTTGTTAACACCAAAAAATACGGCAAATCAATTCTACTATGCAATATCGTATATTGACAAGGATGGTAAAGATAGCGTATCCGATAAGGCGAATTGGAAACTAATCGAGAAAAATCAAAATATAATTAAAATGGAAACAAAAGCGCAAAATGGGTTGGTTATAGAAAGAACAGTAAGCATAGACGATAAGTATTTGTGGAAAATTAAAGATAAAATAGCAAACTTGACAAGTCAAAATGTGAGACTTTCAGCGCGCTCAGAACTTGTGAGGACAAAGCCAGAACAGCATAACTATGCGGTGGTACATGAGGGGCTAGTTGGTTATTTTGACAATAAGGTTGATGAGATAAAATACAAAGATATTGACGCACATAAAAGTTTGAAGGATTGCAAGTGGATTGGATATACCGATTTATATTGGCTTTGCTCTATTGTCAATAAAAGCAAAAATGTAACAGTAAGTTACGACAAAGTCGATGATGATACATATAAGATAATCACGAAAAAGCGTGGAAATATAGAATTAGCTCCGAGCGAAACAGCGGAAATGACTTATTCGATATTTACTGGGGCGAAAGATTATGCGGTGTTGAAGGATTACAGAGATAAAGCGCATTTGGATAAATTTGAAATGGCGATTGATTTTGGATGGTTTTTCATCATAACAAAGCCACTCATCCAGCTTGTAGATATTTTCGCGGATATATTCTCGAATATGGGGATTGTAATATTGGTATTGACATTGCTCTTCAGGATTATAACTTATCCTCTTATGAAAAAATCTTTTGTGTCTATGGCAAAGATGCGAGAAATACAGCCCAAGATTGCAATGTTGCAAAGGACGTATGCTAATGACAAGATGCGAATGAATCAAGAAATGATGATGTTGTATAGAAAAGAAAAAGTGTCCCCTATGTCTGGATGCTTACCAATGCTGTTGCAAGCGCCGATTTTCTTTTGTCTATACAAAATCTTCTTCATCAGCATAGAGATGCGACATGCTCCGCTTTTCGGATGGATAAAAGATCTCTCGGCTCCAGATAATTTGTATCTGTTCAATTTATTTGGATTGATTGATTGGACGCCACCAAGTTTTTTGCAAATAGGATTGTGCCCGATAATAATGGGACTGACGATGTTTTTTCAGCAAAAGTTGTCATCAACTGGAAAAATGCAATCGGCGAATAAAACAAGTGAGCAGAAGATGCAAGAAAATATGATGCTATTTATGCCATTGTTATTCACGTATATATGCGCATCATTTCCAGTTGCGGTCGTGATATATTGGACAATAAGCAATATATTCAGTATAATTCAACAGCAAGTTGTAACGCGGAGATTATATGCAAAAGAATGAATACACAAAGCAAATATTGCTGGTTATATCTCTGGTGCTGTTGTTTATGGTGCCGGATTATATTGTTCGATTATTTAATGAATCATATAAGGTTTCGTTCGGATATGCGACGTTTTTGCGTCTGTTGTTGATGCTGATGCCGTTAAGTGTTGGGCTGATATATAACAAATACAAATGGCTAACATATGCGATTATAGCGTTACTATGTGGTCTTCAATTGATGCAGTTTTCTATAATATCTTGTTTTGGACGAGTGGTAACGCCTTATGATTTTGTGACAATGTTCGATGAATGGAACGATATATTGCTCGGAGCTGTAGATGCTTTTTCAAAACATTGGCTTGTAATACCTGCAGTGCTCATCCCTTTTGCATTAGTGTTTGTGTTGACAGAACTAAATATAAAGCGTTCTGTTATAGGAACATTTGTTTTATTAGTAACTTTGGGCTCTGTATTTGTTGCAGATTGTTTTCTACGTGGCGTACCGTACCCTATAGACGGCAGGATCGCGTTGGATAATACGTTAAAGAGCTTTTCATTTGCGATACGGGATATATTCGCGGAGTACAAAACTCCTAAATATGCCTCCTACGAAATTAAGAATGTTGGAATAAAATGTGATGAGCCAATAACGGTAGTATACATAGTCGGTGAAAGTATGACGGCGAATCATATGTCATTATATGGATACGAGCGAGATACGACGCCTTTGTTGAAAAAGTTGGCTGAGAATGAAAATTTTTACTATACGCGCGGCATAGCGGGAGCGGTATGTACGAAGGCTGCGAATAAATTCATGGCAAATGTGATATGGGAGCCAAATAACGTGAAGTTAAATGCGAATAGTGAGACGAGTTTATGTAAACTTGCGCATGATAATGGATTTAAAGTATTTTATATAACATCGCAAGATAACAAAATGCTTTCCTCGATATGTACTGCTCATAAAAAATATATAGATGTATGTGTGACGAAGACAGGAAATGAAGCGACAGTAGATAAACGCCGGGATGAGTATATTTTAGATACTCTGGACAAACAGGAACTCACTGAGCGAAATTTCATAATAATTCATCAACGTTGTCCGCATTGTCCGTATACAGAAAATTTCCCCGAAGGATATACAGATAAACATCATTATACGGGAAGTAACGAGCCGAAGATTGACGAATATGATAATGTGATGTTGTATGAAGACACGTTTTTATCGCGAGTATTCGATCGCTTTAATAAGCAGATCAGCGGCAAATTTTACATAATATTTGCCTCTGATCACAATGAATTATTCGGCGAAGAAGGAGTTTGGGGTCACTCCAGCTTGGTACCAATTTGCGCAGAAATACCGGTAATGGCGCAAAGCAACGATGATGAATTTATGAAAAGGATAAAATCTATATATAAACCGACGCATTATGAAATAGCTCAAATGATAGCCGGTATTTTGGGCTATAAGATACATAATCCGAACCAAAAGGAAAATGTCTTCCATATAAATGGGCTTGATTATGATGGTCGAAATGGGTATATGGAAGCATATAAGGATGAAGAAAATAAGACGGTAACTTATAAGACATATAGATGATAAAAATAGCTGAATGGATAAACTTTGTACTTCTTCTTCTCTGCATAGAGGCATTATATACACTACCTGATATAATATACGCGACATATACTCCCACATACGCGATAACTTCGTGGATAAGAGTGTTGATATTTTTAGCACCGCTGAGCGTTGGGCTTATATTGAATAAATATAGCGGTTTGAATGTTGCAGTATTAGTATTACTGTGCGTTTTGCAACTGATGCAATTTTCTAGATTATCATATTTCGGGCGTTTGATGACACAATTCGATTTCGATATGATATTCGCAGAATGGCAGGACGTATTGATTGGAGTAAGCGATGCCATAAAAGATCACTGGCAAATATTGCCCACGGTGATTGTGCCGTTTGTATTGATGTGGATTGTATTGCGATTCCAACGGATAAAAAATATTTGGGGCACGCTTATTTTAGTTATAACTCTTCCAATAATAGTGTATGAGCATGTTGATAATTGCATACCTTATCCAGTAGATGGACGAATATCGATATCGAATACACTAAAAAGCTTTTCATACTATGTGACCTCCTGGTTTCAGAAATATAATCCGCCTAGGTATAAAGAATACTCGATAACGAACGTTGGGAATGCGTCGGATGAGCCGATTACAATCGTGTATATCTTGGGCGAAAGCGTAAATATAAATCATATGTCACTTTTTGGATACTCGCGTGATACCACCCCGAATTTGCGTAAATTATCGAAAAATAAAAATTTTTATTACAGACAAGGGGTATCTGGGGCAGTATGCACAAAAGCATCACTCAGATTTATGACGAATGTGATATACGAACCAGATAATGTCAAACTGAATGATAGCGGCGCAACAAGTTTGTTTAAATTTGCGAAAGAGAATGGATTTAAGACATTTTACTTAGCATCCGACCCTAAAAATATAGTTAATAGCGTTTGTAATAAAAGTTCACGGTATATCGATGTTTTAGTAACTCGCGAGAATGATACAAATCGAGCATCTGAGATAAAAGATAATTATATATTGGAGTTAATTGATGCTCAGAAGTATGCAAAACGTAATTTTATAGTTTTACACCAGCGCTGTATTCATACACCATATGCAGCAAATTTTCCGAAAGGTTATGAGGATAAAGGGCATTTTAGCAATAGCGGCAGTGCAAAAATTGATGAATACGATAATGCAATGAGATATAACGATACCTTTATAGTACGAGTATTTGAGCGATTTAATAAGCAGAAGGGAGGTAAATTTTATATAATCTGGGCATCAGACCATAGCGAAATGCTTGGCGAAAAAG
>JAFSTL010000009.1 GCA_017450545.1 Alphaproteobacteria bacterium | reverse complement strand
CTTAAAATGTATCGAGAATTTTCCCAAAATTAGTTGTTTTATTGCTGGGCTTTTATTGAAATTTTGTTTCAGTAGTGATTGGTGTTGTCCCATAGTATTGGTGCCCACTTTTGCAATTCTGCTTCATACTGTGCGGGTTATGCCTCGAAAATGTACAGTTTTTTCGTTAGGATATTGTTTCGGTCTTGGTTATTTTTTTGCAACGTTATATTGGATTGCAAATGCTTTTAGATGCATTGGTCTTGGGAATTATGGATATATAGCTGTTTTCGCTTTGGTGTTATATATTTCGATTTATCCTGCTATGGCTTGCTGGATAACAAAACGATTAGCACGAACTAGAGTCCAGATGTTAATATTGTTCCCAATTGCATGGCTACTCACAGAGTATATTCGTGGGCATCTTTTTACTGGTTTCCCATGGAATTTAATTGGATATGCGTCATATGATATACCATACTTTGCTCAAATAGCAGATATCGTCAGCGTATATGGCGTTTCATTTTTGTTGGTGCTGGTAATTTCACTTCTAACATATAAAAAAACAGTTATATATGCAGTTGGATTGTGTGTTGCAGTTTGTTCTTATGGATACTTCAAAACGCATGTGCACGGTAACTTGATATATTCGTATACCACGCCTATAACCCTTGTGCAGCCATCAATTTCGCAAATGGACAAAATTGATACGCGAAAATTTAGAAGCAATATAAATAAAATGATGGGGCTATCTCTCAGAAGGAATAGTAAATTAAATATATACACAGGAAAAAGGTTAATTATATGGCCAGAAGCTGCAATAAATTTTCCAGTAAGTGAGAACAGCAAAATCTTAAAATATATATCCAAAGCTATAAATGACAAGAATACCATATTAATTACCGGGATAGATAGGTATGACGATAAGAACCAATTATATAATAGTGCTTATATTGTTGATGCGAATGGTCAAGTGGTGCAGGTGTATGATAAACGCCATTTGTTACCATTTGGAGAATACATTCCTGAATTTTTGCAAAAGATAGGTCTACAAAAATTAACTAATGGTATTATAAATTTTTCTTCTGGAACATATCCAAGAACAGTGCGGATTGATGGGGTATCGCCATTTGAGTTGGTCATTTGCTATGAGATAGCATTTCCGGGAAAAATTTCAGATTCGAGCGACAGCAAATGGATACTGAACATAACCAATGATGCTTGGTTTGGGGAATCAGATGGACCAAAGCAACACTGCAGAATGGCTTGTTTTAGGGCTATTGAGGAGCGTAAACCAGTGGCTAGGTGCGCGAATAATGGAATAACATGCATAATAGACAAGTTTGGACGGGTGTCCAAATATTTATCGACAAATGAAATCGGAAATTTAACTGAATATATGCCATAGGTGCGGAATTTTGTTGACAGGCTGCGATCTGGTGTGTTAGTGTGATATTACGATGATACAGATGTGGAGCTGAATATGGACGATGACCATCATCATTTGAATTTGTTCGAAGCGGTTGTGATGCTTGAAAATTCAAATGAGGTTGCAGATTTTTTGAAAGATTTGTGCACTCCTCAGGAATTGAAAGCGCTACAAGAACGCTGGGAAGTTTGCCAATTATTGGCTGATGGCGAATTGTCGTATCGGCAAATAAGCAAACAGACCGGAAGTAGCACAACCACTATCGGGCGTGTTTCACGTTTTTTGAACGATGAACCGTACAAAGGGTATAGAAAATTGTTGGATAAAATTAAAAAGGAGAAAAGAGATGTCCAAAAGAATATTGAAACAGTTGATAGCAACGGGGCTATTTTGTAGTTATGCTGGCGCATTTAATGTATCGATAATAAAAGTTGTTGAACACGAGGCAATAAACTCAGTTGTCGATGGAATAAAAGATTACCTGAAAGACGAAGATGTCACGTACGATGTAGAAACATGCCAGGCGGATCCGGCGTTGGGCTATCAAATAGCGACAAAGTTCGTGAATTCCAAGGCGGACGTTATAGTCGCGGTTGGAACAACTCCAGCGCAATGTGTTTTCAAATTTGCGAAGTCGGGAAAAGCGAAGTTGGTGTTCAGTTCTGTTACTGAGCCTAACGATATTGCAAAAAATTTCAATAATTGTAATACGACCGGCGTTTCCAATTTTGTTGCACTAAAACCACAACTGGCACTGTTTAAAAAACTACAACCGAAATTAAAAAAGCTCGGGATACTCTATAACTCAGGCGAATCAAACTCGATAAGCATAATCAAAAAACTTGAAAAGGAATGCAAAGCGCAAGGTATAACTCTTGTCAAACAATCTATTCAGAAATCGGCAGACATTCCTCAAGCTATAAATAAGCTAAAAACGAATGTAGACGCTGTGTTTATAACAAACGACAACACGGCGTTAAGTGGCATACCATATATCGTGAAGGCTTGCGATAAGGTCAAAATTCCCGTGTATGTCAGCGATACAGATCAAGTTGTGAAGGGGTGTTTGGCTGCCCTGGGACCCAACCAATATGAAATCGGAAAACAAACAGGAAAAATCATAAAACGCATTAAAAATGGTGAGGATATAAACAAAATCCGCATTGAATATCCCGATACGATGGAGCTTTTCTTAAACAAAGCAAAGGCAACGGAACTCGAAATAACCGTACCTGAAGACGTGTTAAAGGAGGCGAAATGTTCGGATTGCAAGAAATAATTATGACTGCAGATGTCGGGTTAATATACGGCTTGGTTGCAGTCG
>JAFSTL010000068.1 GCA_017450545.1 Alphaproteobacteria bacterium | reverse complement strand
TAGAAGAATAGTCAAATAAGGCTATGGTTCAAGTATTTCGATTTCATAGCCATCTTGACACCATTTTTTTATGGTGTCATAATTGCTTTTGAACATTGCATCTATTTCTGATAATCTAACGAAATTTTCAGAATTGCACTTTACTAGTGGATCAATACCTCGGAACTTCGGATAAAACTTTTCTGGTTTATATTGTTTTCCATCGATTTTGTTCAACGGTTTATCGCATTGTTGCAAGTTTGCTTTTATTATTTTGTCATCGCTTTTCAATAATTTATTTAAAATAATATCATCGGTTGAAAATAGCTCATCTTTAGATATTAACTTTATCTTAATAGCGCGCTTCAGGGCATTTGCAAAGTGAATGTTCATCATGGTATTCCACTTTGCCCCCCAAAAATTTTGTGTAAAATATAGAGACAAGTTTGCAAATTTTCTGGCAATTATAGCATCTTTAAAAAACCATTTTCCTCCTTTGAATTTTAAATCGTTAAGTATCTCCCTTACGTCTTTTTTGTCTATCATCTTCATTATTAATCCAGTATGGATATTATACTGAATTCTATCAGCGCACATATCAGGCAAACTTTGTTCTAATGCTTTATAATCGTTTTTTTCTATATCCGCATCTTCTATTTTCATTCCAATAGATTTCAACACTTGTTCGATTTTATTTTTACGCAAATAATTGATATGTATCTTATCCTGCAAGCTTTCATTATTATAATCATTTATGTTGTGTGCCCAAATGTAGTCACCGACATGCGAAAACACGGTATGCGAAGCATCATGAAGAAGTCCGGCGACTTGCTCTCTGCTAGAAACTCCAGCTTTTTTCAATAAAGCATAAACACCAACCGAATGCTCAAACCTTGAGAAAGGCGGCAACTTAACGCCAAGATACCTCGCTGCTCCGGCTTGGTCTATCTTTTTCAATCTCTGCATAACATCTGAATTTATCACGGGCATGACATCGCTACATACAGTCTTTTCACCCCAAACAGTGATAGTCCGTGAATCTTTATTGTTATAAAAATAAATGCTTGTTGCAAATATTCCTGCTAAAATTGTTGCAATAGCAACCTTTTTTACCGACTTCATAGTAATTATTTTATCGAAAGAACGCATTCATTCTATCACAAAATATCAACCTATGCAAGGTATCTTCGTCACAGGGATTTGTGATATCATTAAGGAAACCGAGAGTTTTGGAGAGATGATGTCTGACAATGTGACTTCTGGAAATATCTGTGATAATGCCAATGACACTGACAGAGACAACAAAAAATCCAGTGAGAAAGTAAGTGTCGATGAATTGCAATCAAAGATTGATGAGCTAAACGAGCAGTTGTTGCGTGCGCTGGCAGAAACGCAGAATGTCCGAAAACGTGCTGAAAAGGAAAAAGCTGATATTTCGAAATTCAGTATTTCGGCTTTTGCGAAAGACGTCTTGCGTATTCGAGATAATTTGCAGCTTGCATTGAATAGTAGTGTTGAAAACTCAGGGAATATTATCGAAGGAATAAAATTGACAATGTCTGAAATGGACAAGATATTGGACTGTTATGGAATAAAAATCATTGAAACATTAAACAAGCCTTTTGACCCAAATTTTCACCAAGCAATGATAGAAATTGAAGCTGAGGATAAGGCGCCAGGCATTGTTGTGCAGGTGATGCAAGATGGATTTACGATATATGACCGCTTGCTGCGACCAGCATTGGTGGGCGTCTCAAAAAGAGGCATTTCTCAAAGCGACCCAGCTGATGCTCAATCGAAAGAGGAAAAGCAATAAATTGGGAAGTGATTGAAATTGAAATTACGACTTTATAACACATTATCCAGAAAAATTGAAGAATTTGTGCCTATTGATGAGCACAATGTGAGAATGTATGTCTGTGGTCCAACAGTATATTCCCGTGCTCATTTTGGTAATGCTCGTCCAGCTGTGGTTTTTGATGTTTTATACAGAATTTTGCTCAAACTTTATGCAAATGTGAAGTATGTGAGAAATATAACTGATGTTGATGACAAAATTTATAAAACTGCTATTGCCGAGAATATATCTGTTTCCGAATTAACAGATAAAACAATAAGGCAATACCATGAAGATATGGCTTCGTTGAATGTCTTGCCAGTGACCATAGAACCTCGGGCAACAGGACATATATCCGAAATAATTGAATTTATAAAAAATCTTTTGGCTGAGCAAAAGGCGTATATTTCTAACAATCATGTATATTTTAATATAAACTCTGCAAAAAATTATGGAAAACTTTCTAGAAAGAAATTGGATGAACTGATTTCCGGAGCCAGAGTTGATGTTTCGGAAAATAAGAAAAATCCACTGGATTTCGTGCTTTGGAAACCGATTGACGAGCAGTTTAATTTCGGGTGGGATAGCCCTTGGGGGAAGGGGCGTCCCGGATGGCATATTGAATGCTCTGCGATGTCGAAAAAGTATCTTGGTGAAATTTTTGATATACATGGCGGAGGTTCAGATTTGGTATTTCCACATCATGAAAACGAAATAGCGCAGTCTTGCGCCTTAACGCATCAAGAACAAATCGCGAATTATTGGGTACATAATGGTCATCTGACGCTGAATGGCGTCAAAATGTCGAAGTCATTGGGTAATTATGTTACTGTTAACGAATTGTTGCAAAATTTTGATGGTGAAGTTATAAGATTTGCATTTTTAATGTCACATTATAGAGCTCCAATGAATTTTAGTATAACTACGTTAAATCAGGCAAAAAATATTTTGGATAGGTGGTATACTGCGATTGGAAATGTTGAATTTATACAAACTGATGAAGTTTTTTCCGATGTTATGGACGCTTTGCTAGACGATATGAATACGCCAAAGGCTATTTCAATATTACACACTAGAATTGATGAAATAAATAAAACACACAATGAAACTGTTGTCAATATTTTTATAAATACTTGTCGAAGCCTCCTAGGGATAATGCAAGTTCGGGAGCAGGAGTGGTTCCATAACGTTGATGAAGATACCAAAACTTGGATTACGGAGAAAATAAAGCTTCGAAGTATAGCCAAAAAGCAAAAAAATTTCGTTGAAGCTGATATGATTCGTAATGAACTTTTGCAAAAAGGAATAATAATTGAAGATACAAAAGATGGAACAACTTGGAAAGTTAAAACCTAAGTTACTGAAATTTATTATCACGTTCTGTTGTGTTGGACTATTATCAAAAAAAATGCCGGGCACCGTTGGCTCGTTGTTTGCAACAATGGTCATTTTAATATTGCCGAAGTCGTTCGTTCTCGTGTTTATAATAGCTGTCTGTTTATTTTTTTTAGGTTGGTGGTGTTGTGAATTATACATCCCAGAATTTGAAACGAACAAAGACCCATCATATGTTGTTATAGATGAGGCTTGTGGCATGTTTATCGGCGTTACTATGATTTATCTTTTTGAGTTAAACACTATTTCTTCGATTTTGTTAAATTTTGTTCTGTTTAGGATGTTCGACATACTAAAGCCGTTTCCGATAAAATCTATCGAGAAATATTGCAAAAATCATAATACCACAGTTTCATTTGGCATCATGATTGATGATGTTGTTGCCGCCATTATCGCATCATTTATTCAAATCATTTTGTTACGGACTATATAGCGCGTGCCCATCGGAATCCCCTCATAGCGGGGCTCTTTAATTCTCGATAGCTCTTGTGTATTTTATCAATTGATCCAATATCTTCTTTGAAGACGAGGCTACAACTTCGTATCCGTCTTTTTCTTCTCGTGTTTCAACAAATCCGCCTGCCTCTTTCACAATAACAATTCCTGATGCTATGTCCCACAAATTCGCACCATACGCTATGACCGCATCATACTTGCCTGCAGCGAGATATGCCATGTCTAAAGCTATTGAACCTGTTTTTCGAAGTATTACCCCTGCATGTATTAACTTTTCGTCCACAGCAATTGGAGCACGTGTCGCAACGACAGCTTCGCGTATTTCTTCTCTTCCAGACACGCGCAATCTATTTCGTTCCACAAACGCTCCTTGTCCAATCTCCGCCCAATAGCATTCTCCACGCATCGGATCAAGCGTTATTCCTGCGGTGATGGTATTCTTTTCTCGCAAAGCAACGTTTATCGCGAAATAAGGGATCCCTCGCATAAAATTGCTTGTCCCATCTATCGGATCTACTATCCAAACAGTTTCTTTGTTTTCTCTTTCAGTGAACCCAGATTCCTCACATATAAACGAAAACTCAGGACGTGCTGGCGATAACTCTCTGAAGATTCGTTCCTCTGTATGTCTGTCCGCCGATGTCACAAAGTTGCGAAACCCCTTGTGCGATACCTGCAACTTCTCGAGGTCCCCAAAATCGCGCACAAGCGTATACGCCGCTTTTTCGGCTGCTGTTTGCATTATGTGTATTATCGCTGACTTTCTCATTATTTTGCGCGCTCAACATACGTTGCTTCCGTCGTGTCAACAACCACTCGCGTTCCCGCTTCGATATGTTGTGGAACCATAATTTTCACTCCGTTTGATAACACAGCGGGTTTATACGACGATGTCGCAGTCTGTCCTTTCACGACAGGTTCAGCCTCAACAATCTCCAAGATTACGGTCTGTGGCAATGTGACACTTATAGGTTCATTTTCATATAAGCAAATGGTAACAACCATACCGTCGCTCAGAAAAGCGGACGAATCACCAACAAGGTCTATTGGCAACTGTATTTGTTCATATGTCTTTTGATCCATAAAATAGAGATATTCTCCATCTTGATATAGATACTGAAACGGTTTTTCATCCAAAAACACTTTTTCAACAGCTTCAGCCGATCGAAATCTTTCGTTTAGTTTTGAGCCACCACGCAGCTCCTTCATCTCGGCTTGTATATATGCGCCGCCTTTTCCAGGCTGCACGTGTTGCGTCTTAGTGACAATCCACAATTTATTATTATGTTCAAGGACATTCCCTATCCTAATTTCATTAGCACTTATTTTCATTTATTCTTCCCACTTTATCTACCTGGTAGCGAAGGAGGGACTTGAACCCCCGACACGCGGATTATGATTCCGCTGCTCTAACCAGCTGAGCTACTCCGCCAAATCTCATTATGCTTTATTGTACAACAATTCGGCTTGCATTTCAATCCATTTTTCACATGGTGCGGTCGAGAAGATTTGAACTTCCACGGATTGCTCCACAGCGACCTCAACGCTGCGCGTCTACCAGTTCCGCCACGACCGCATACAGAGATTGCTCTTAAGCCACCTCCGCCTTTGCTGACGTTTTAACCTTCGCTACTATTTCCTTAAATAGCTCAGGCTTTTCCACTGCTAACTTCGCCAGTATCTTTCTGTCAACAGCTATTTTGGCATTTTTTAAGGCATTCATAAAGATGGAATATTTTAAGCCTAACTCACGAGATGCAGCATTTATACGCTGTATCCACAGAGCGCGCATCTCTCGTTTCTTAGCTTTTCTGTCCCTATAAGCATATTGCCACGCTTTTTCCAACCGCTCTAAAGCAGGTCTAAAACATGTCGATGACCGTCCTCTAAAACCTTTCGCTAGTTTTAGAACCTTCCTATGTCTTGCATGTGCCGCCATGCCGCGTTTTACGTGCGCCATTTCCTTTTTCTCCCTTATTTACACATGAAAATAATTATTAACAACCTTCTTTGCATCGCTAGGGTGCATCAAAGTCATCCCTCTTGCATTCCTTAACATCTTATTGCTTCTCTTGCGCATATTGTGACGTTTTCCGCACTGTCCAGTCTTGACTAGTCCTGTCGAAGTGAAACGAAAACGCTTCTTTGCGCTACTCTTTGTCTTCAGCTTCATAAATCCTCAAAACAAAATTCAACATCCAATGGTACCTGCTGCCGGACTCGAACCGGCAAGCCGTGTAGGCGACAGATTTTAAGTCTGTTGTGTCTACCAATTCCACCAAGCAGGCACTACTACATAGTGTAGTAACTTTCTTATCGCAAATCAAATGTTTTTTCCCCGAGCGACATGCGCCCGGGGGAGTGTTCGTGTGATATTAGAAGCGATAGCCGATTCCGAGTTTGATTTCTTGTCCTTTGACTTCTGCTTTATGTGTTGCCCCGAAGTCGTCTTTTTTGCTGATCTTTGATTTGCATATGTAGTTATATTCTAACCTTGTGATTATCTCTGGGGTAATTGCATAATTCACGCCAAGTCCAAATGCAGGCGCACACTTTGTCTTTGACTTTGTGTAGCTCTTCTCTTCAGCATTTTCGCTTTCCTTCACGGTTAGTGTGACTTTGTCGCTCTTGATTTTGACACCAGCAGTCGCGAATATTTCGAAGTCAGGTGTAATTAAATATCCAACGCGTGGCATAATCGAAAAGCCAAACTTGTTCTTGAAACGCACTGTCATAGAGGAGGTCGGATCAGCATATTTCATCGCAGTTAATGCTGTTTCTTTTATCGAGCCTTTTATGTCGGCTGGTCCTGTTATGTCATCTCCCTCTTCAGGCGCAGGCGTGAGGGCTATCCTGTTTCCTGCTGCGTCTCCCCAGTGTCCTCTGTCGTATGCCTGTCCGGTGACTGCTTCTACTGTAGCTGCGGTGGCCGGTATATCGCTAACCTTCTGGTAGCCATTAATGAGCGCAACACCTTTCGCACTTTCTTTCTTCACTTTTCCAAAAGTGCTTCCGAAAGCAACATCGCATCCAATCATGACATCGCCAATGCGGAAATCGTATCCAACAACGATTTCACCTAAGAACCTCGTTTTGCTCTTGCTTGCTGAAAATGGCGATACGTTGCGCTTCAAGTTGTCTTTTACATCAGAACGCTTGTAATACTTTCCTTTAGCTGCATTACTACCAGCTGTGTTTTCATAATATTTCAACAAAGAAATATTCGTAATATCCAACACGCCTTCTTGATCCTCGATATCGTTCTTATAGTTGCATTTTCCGAAGTTTGCACCAAAGTTCACGCCAACGTAGAACCCGCCATCTCGGCATGTCTCAGCTTGCGCTGCTGTCACTGCAACCGAAGCAACCAGCCCAGTCGCTAACAATGTTTTCATATTCATTTTCTCACTCCAAAAGAGTTTC
>JAFSTL010000067.1 GCA_017450545.1 Alphaproteobacteria bacterium | reverse complement strand
GCCGTCCATTATTTCTTTCTATTGCTGAAGTGTACTTTTTTGACTGCGTCAAGTTATTTTTAGGAGAAATTTCCTTATAGCTTCCGTAACGGTCGGAATAAACATTACTGTCGTACATCTTTATTAATGTTTTGGTATCGCGACGCCCCAGTGCCCACCCGATGAGTTTTTCGCTTCGATGTTCAATAGTTTTCCTGCCATAACATTTTTGAATTTCGTCTATTTCCACCTCCGTTACCATTGAAATATCAGGCTTCTCAGGTATAAACTTGTCATGCATTTTGTGTTACCACCGCATTACACTTTGCGTCGTTACCCCAACGATCTTGCCCGTAGCTCTCATCGACAAGCCCGACAAAAACAGTATCAAAGCCCAAATTTTATCTTTTTCGGGTTTGCCACGTGGCGTAGTTTTTGTATACTGGTACCCGCAATTTTTGCACTTATACCTCCGGTATCCTTTCCTATGACCATTTTTTATTGCAACTGTACATCCGCGCTTTAAACACTTCTGATAAATAAATTTCCTAGAAACACAAGTTCTTTCAGCATTGTATCATACTACATTGCTAAGGTGAATCCCTCAAAAAACTTGACAACATCTAATATTTGCAATACAATCAATTATGTTGAAGTGGTTATGGTGGGAATGAGATGTTCGCTTTAAAGTGTTTGAAATATGTTGCACCAGTATGTTTGTCTATTCAATGTTGTTGTGCAAGTATCCAGACTGAAGATGACTTTAAGAAATTTGTTTTCGAAAAGTGTTGGTGTGCCTGGGCTAGTTTAAGAGTGAATGAGCCGAGTAATACGGAGTGGTACACAGACAAGCTATATTCAAAATCCATATACGAGACAATAGCGACGGCGATAGCGGATTGCATGATATGTCAAGCTGAGTTTAACCAAGCCCGGGAAAAAGTGGCTCGGAATCACGTATATAATACTGAACTTCAGAGTGAGTATTGTAGCAAATTGAATGAGTTGGTTGAAAAGGCAAAGAACGGAGGATTAACTCTGGAAGAGCTTAAATCAAATAGCCCAAAAGTTCCCGAATATAAATTAGAAACAGTTATAGTTGAATTTGATGCAAAACCTACTGATATCAAATACACAGATGAAAATTGGAATGCTGTTGTGCTTTGGAATTACCTTGCTGAAGCGATATGGGGATTTTTGTATAGGGGACAACATGGGGATGGAGAGCAATGTATTGATGAGGTTGGTAATACAATCAAGACGTATTATAAAAATATCGATGGCATAGATGGGCATATAAATAAAGCAGTTTCCGATATCAAGGAGTATGCTAAGGCGTTGAATTTGTATAACTATGTGTATAGGTTACGAGAATGGATAAAGGATAGAGAGGAGAGACGACTATACAAAAGTATTGGATACACCATTGATCAGAACAAATATTTTGATTTGGAAACGAAGTCAGGAGAATTTTGTTTGGACGATGTTAACTTAAAAATTGATGGAAAAGTTCAAAGGACTACTGTAAATTTGAGGATACAGAATGGAGAAGTAACAGAATATCAAACGTCATACGGTGTATACACTAAGATGGATTCAGACATGACTATGAGCGGAAAAAAAACAATCGATACCATAAAATTCAGTACAAATAAAGACTTAACACAAACAAAATATCCAGAAGATGTTCATAGTTTAACAAACTTCTCGACTTGCCATATAGACAGCTTAATAACGGCATTGAGTATGTCTGATTTATTCAGAAAAGCGATTAAATCCGTCGCTGATATGCCTACCAAAACGTTTCAGCTCGGAAAAACTAAAGTCGAATTAAAATTGTGTAAGATGTTAAACGCAATGATAAATGCAATAGACAGTGGAGCAATGTCTGTTGCACGCCAAGGTGGCAGCACAAGGTATAAGGAAGCTTACGACAGACTGAAAGATGCTTTAGCTCAGACTCGAGGATTCATGGAATACAAAAGAGGAATCAATAATCAGTCATACGTTAGTAACAATGGCAACGTGGCGAATAATAACGGAGACGAGCAAGAACTAATCAGTTTGATAAAGCTCAATGCTGATGCATCGTCAATAGAGTCCGGTGGTGGAGTAGTTGCAATGATAATACAAAATATTCTTCAAGCAGTATCGTATGAGTTGATGATATATGACAAGTATGATCCATTATATGGTTCACTTATAGATATATATAAAAATATGAAAAGTCAGTTTATTGATGTACAACCAAGACCTAGTTCCAATATTGGAAGCATAACCTTTTCAGGCAAACATTATAATAATAATCCTAAACCTATAGAACAATATATACAAGCTGAAATAAATGATCTAACAGTGGTGAACAAAGGTGTGTGGGTTCAAACTGGTGACACAATTAATGGAAACACTCCTGCCATAACAGATGAAATACAGCAGCAAATTAATAAAATTGTAATCCTTCCTGATGTCATGTGTGTTTTACATCCTGCCAGTATAGCCAATAGTACTCTAGATTTAGATAGGCAGAAGTATATAATGTTGAAAGATATATACGGTGAGAAAAAGTACCGTCTAGTGTCTGAAATAGCGCATTATGGGTATCACTACGTGGCGAATGTAAGGATCAATGATAAATATTACGTCGTGGATGACATGCAAGGCAGGACAGATCACGCTATAAAAGAGACATACTACGACACTGAATTCAAGATAAATCAATCACCAAGAAAAACGTTTGTCTCGATATATGAAAGGTGTGACTAATTCACACCTATATTTTGCTTAGGAGCTCCTGGAGTAATTTATTTATTGTTTCAGGATTTCCTTTGCCTTGCATCGCTTTCATGGATTGTCCGACAAAGAAGCCGAATAATTGTGTTTTACCGGCTTTGTATTGCTCGACCTGTGATGGATTTTTCGATAAAACTTCTCTAACTACTTTGCGTATCACTCCTTCATCTTGTATCTGAATTAATCCTAGCTCTTTGACTATATCCGCCGGCTTGTGACCAGACGCCACCATCTCTGCAAAAACCGTCTTGGCAATCTTCCCTGAAATTGTTTTGTCTACAATCAAGTCAACTAGTTCTGCTAGGTATTCTATAGGAAAGCCAACAGTCTCGATAGTCTTATTTTCCTTATTCAAAATCGCAAATAGCTCGCTTATCATCCAGTTTGCTATAAGTTTTGCGGTCTCAGATGGTTTGAACTTAGATGCGCCAACAGCCTTTTCAAAATAATCAGCAATTTCCTTGTCATCAATCAGAACATCTGCATCAGTTGCTTTTAGACCATATTCACTCATAAACCGTTGTTTTTTCTCATCCGGCAACTCTGGCATCTCTGCTTTCAGACGATCTATCCGCTCATCTGCCAAAATCACTGGCTTTAAATCAGGGTCTGGGAAATAGCGATAATCCGCCGCATCTTCCTTCGAACGCATCGAACGGGTCTCGCCAGTATTCGAGTCGAAAAGTCGCGTCTCCTGAACAACTTCTTCGCCCATCTCTTTCGCGATTATTTGTCTTTCTATCTCGTATTCCAGCGCTTGCCCCAAGAAACGTATCGAGTTAATATTCTTTATTTCAGCACGTTTCCCAAATGACTCTCCAGGCTTGTGTATCGAAATATTTGCATCAACCCTTAGGTTGCCACGCTCCATGTTGCAATCACTGGAGCCTACATACTTCAATATATTACGAAGCTTTTTTACGTACTGCATCGCCTCATAAGGTGAACGCATATCAGGCTTTGATACAATCTCCATAAGTGGCACGCCAGAGCGGTTCAAATCAATGTACGAAAACTCTGGCGACAAGTCATGTACGCTTTTTCCAGCATCCTGCTCAATGTGTATACGCTCAATATTGATACGCTTCGTCGTGCCATCCTGAAGCTCGATATCAATATGCCCGTCAGTCACTATCGGGTAATACAGCTGAGAAATCTGATATCCGGAAGG
>JAFSTL010000066.1 GCA_017450545.1 Alphaproteobacteria bacterium | reverse complement strand
GGACGTCGTGATACCAAAACCTTGATTAAGATGTACGACAGTAATGTTTATTCCGACCGTTACGGAAGCTATAAGGAAATTTTTCCTCAAAATAACTTGACGAAATCTAAAAAATACACTTCGGCAATAGAACGAAATAATGGACGGCAGCGACATTGGCTTACAGCATTCCGCAGACGCTCTATCGTAGTCACTAGATCCCTTGAAACTATAGCGATTTCTATGACACTCTTCGCCAGGTTGTGTATCAACGGTTCTATCGATGAATTAATTACATTGCTAAAGCGAATCTCTCCACCTCTTTTCAGAGTAACGTCGCTGACGTGAAGTGTGTTATCATGACAGTGTTATCAATTGAGGTGCGGTATGAAAAGAGTTTTTGCTATTCTGTGCGTTGCTTTGTTGTTTGGGTGCTCGAAAGAAATAGATTATGAAGCTCTGGAGAAAGAATCTGCTGAGGAAATATTCGAAAAAGGCAAAGCCGAGATAGACGCGCAAAATTACGAAGATGCGGCAAAGATTTTTGAAGAATTAGGTAAATTGCATCCATATTCAAAACTCGCTGCGGATGCAGAACTGCTGGCAGGGGATTGCTATTACAAAAAGGGAAAGTACGACGAGGCAATTTCTTCATATGAAATTTTCGTAAAGACTCGGCCGACACATGCAAAAGTTCCATATGCACTTTATATGATTGGTCTAATAAATTATGATCGGATGGCTATAGTTGGGCGCGACCAGGATGCCACCGTGACTGCTCTCTCCTATTTTGAGGAACTTTGTGTTAGGTTTCCTGAATCGGAGTATGTGAAAGATGCCAAAAAGCGAATAGCGGTGTTGCGAGATCAGCAAGCTGGGAAAGAAATATATGTTGCTCGATACTATCAACGACATCGAAATTACGCGGCTGCAATTGGTCGATTAAATGCAATAATCGAGAATTATGCAGATACTGCTCACGCTCCGGAGGCGATGCTCAGATTGGTTGAGTGCTACACGGCTATGGCGTATGACCATGAGGCAAGGAACGTCAATAAAATATTGCAAAGAGAACATAAAGGCACAAAATGGGCTTCGTATGCAAATGAGATTATAAGAACAAACAAGTAAATTATGCTGATATATGGATTACATGCCTGTGAAAATGCTGCCAAGAGTGGAAGGCGAATATTTCAAATATTCATTTCCAAAGGGAAGTTAATACCAGATTGGATTAGCGACAAATATGAAAGATATATCAATATCGTTGATGATTTATCTGAAATAATTCCTCAAAATGCTGTTCATCAAGGTATAGCAATGGAGGTTGAATATAAAGGAAATTGCGATATAACAACGTTAAAATACGCTGAACAGGATTGCATTGTCGCAATTTTAGATGGAGTGACAGATCCGCATAACTTCGGAGCTATCATACGCTCAGCCGCTGGATTCGGCGTTACTGCCGTGATAATTAGTTCAAAGACGTCGTGCAAAGTAAATAGCACGGTTGCAAAAGCAGCATCAGGCGGCCTGGAATTTGTGAGCATAATAGAAGTCACAAACCTTACGCAAGCAATAAAAAAATTAAAGGAGTATGGTTTTTGGATTGTTGCATTTAGCGAGCGTGGAGAAAAACAGCTCAGTGAAATAGATTTGACTGGAAAGATTTGTTTAATATTTGGCGCAGAAGGCAAAGGAATACGCCGGTTGCAAATGGAGAACGCTGACTTGGTCGTTAAATTGCCGACATGCGAAAATTTCCCCACACTAAACGTCTCCGCATCTGCAGCTGTCGCGTTTTACGAGTGTGTGAGACAGCAACGCTAGGCTATTGGAAAACGTATAATTTTCCTTGAATTCGAGCTAATGTTTTTTTAAAATCAAACAGGATAGCGATGATACAGAAAAATTCTGATGTTTAACAAAACGTTTGCGTATATAAAAGAACAAATTAACACCTTGGATATCTTTAAAGTTGTTTATGATGACTTATCTTATATAAAACAGTTGGCAAAAAGATTTGATGCTTATAAAAAAGTGCTAATATTTGGCATTGGAGGCTCAAGCCTTGGAGGGAAATGTTTGGTAAATTTCCAGGCGATGATGTCAGGTTCCGAATCACGGGTTATTTTCATTGAAAATGTTGATTCATTACATTTTATGAACACTATAAAGAAGTGTAATCCCGAGAACACTGGAATAATTGTGATTTCTAAGTCTGGAAGAACAACAGAAACTTTGATGCTTTTCTTAACGATATGCGAAATATGGAAAAATTTCGATTATGAACAAAACGCAATAGCAATAACAGAGTTTTCTGAGAATAGCGATTTGATAAAAATTGCAAATGAGAAGCATATGGATGTTATAGAGCATAATGCTAAAATTGGAGGCAGATTTTCTGTATTCTCTATCGTCGGGTTATTGCCAGCATTGCTCGGGAATGTGAGAATAGACGCTTTTGTGAAAGCTGCTCGAAACATTTTAGATGAAATAAATAATTGCGAAGTACCATCAAAATGTGAAGTGTATAAACAAGCTTATTCGATGTATGAAGTGTTCAAGGATGGCAAAGTGAACCAACACGTCATAATGCCATATACGGATATGCTTGAGGATTATTGCAAATGGACAGTTCAGCTTATATCAGAAAGTCTCGGAAAATCTGAGGATTTCGCTATAACCCCCATACATGCAATTGGCACAGTTGACCAGCATTCAATGCTTCAGCTGTTCCTGGGAGGTATGCCAAATAAATACTTCACAATAATAACATTTAAACACAATGTGTTTACCCCCAATATTAACTCACCATTCACAAGAAATATAAATGGGCACTCGTTACACGAACTAATGGGTGCGCATGCAAAGGCCACTGCGAAAGCGTTGCAACAAAAGTCTCCGATACGCGTTAAAGAATACGATAAATTGACAATTTCTGTATTAGGAGAACTTATGATAAGCGATGTTATAGAGACTATAGTAATAGCAAGGTTAGCGAATATAAATCCATTTGATCAGCCTGCGGTTGAGGCTTCTAAAAAAGTTGCGATGCAATATTTAAATGAATCAAAGAAATCATAGTCTCTATAGCCGCAAAATTTTTTTAACAACAGCTATCGTTGCTTTGTCTTTCATGACAAATAAAGATGCTAAATGAACAAAAATTCCGGAGATAAATATTATTATAATGCAAAAAAGTTCTTGTATTTTTGTGTGAGGATCTCCAATAATATTTTTTAACACAGAGCATGCGACAAAGGCGCAGCCAGAAGCTAGAAGGATTTTAAACGAAATTGATAAAAGACGTTTGTTATTGAGAAAACATATGTGAGATTTTTTATAAAGGACCAACAGCGCAACGTATCCAGAAAGTGACGACGAGATTGCAATACCTAAAACGCCTAGTGGTTTGATAAGCATAATGCTAAAGATAATATTAGAAATAATTGAAACTGTTGTTGCTAATACTGTTGTAGTCGTATCTTTTTGTGCAAATAGTATAGATGAGAGTACTTTTGAGAAAACGAAAGCAGGCAATCCTAAAGCAGAGATTTTAACAACACTTGCTGTACTAATAACTGATTCATAATCAAATTTTCCGTGTCCGTATAGCAGAGATACCATCCATTCTGCAAGCACGATGAGCAAGACAACAGCTGGTATTGTCATTTGCAATATAAATAAAAAAGATTTATTTTGTATATCTTGTATTTCATCTAAATTTTGTTTTGCAATTTTATCAGCGATTTCTGGCAGTAAAATAGTGCCCATAGAAATACCAAATAGCGCTAAGGGCAATTGAACAAAACGATCGGCACAATATAGGTATGTTATAGCGCCTGTTGACAAAAATGATGCAAATACAGTGCCAACCAATATATTTATTTGAACAACGCCTGCTCCAGCCAAAACTGGAATTAGTTTTCGTAAAAATGTTTTTATACGCGGACTTCTTTTCACGGAAGCCAATCTTGGAGACGGTAACTTCAGAAGTTTTACACAAGCAAACATATAGACAAGCAAAAAAATTCCGGAAATTAGAGTCCCATAAGAAATTCTTCGCCCAGCAGATATAGAATCTTGACAAACAAATAATGAACCGACTAGAATTATATTAACGAAGATAGGAGCTAATGAAAAAATAAAGAATTTTTGTCGGGATACAAGAATTCCACTATATACCGTTGAAAGTGAAATAAATGCAATACTTGGAAATATTATTCGTGTAAACTCAGACGTTAAGGATAATTTTTCTGGATAATTAATAAATCCCGGCGCCATAAGAAGCGTAAACTCTTGAGCAAATACGAAAACGACAACACATAAAACAAGCATTACCCAAAAAATCAACGTAAATATTCTGGATGAAAAATACTTCGCCCCGTTATATTTTGAGTGCAAGACATAATCAGTGTAATACGGCACAAAAATTGATTGAAATCCTCCTTCGGCAAAAAATCTGCGAAAGAAACTCGGGAACTTAAATGCCGTTGTGAATGCGTCCATCTCAACAGACGCTCCGAGAAAATGAACCATCACAGCTTCTCGAACAACGCCAAAAACCCGACTGGCAATGGTTAACCCACTGACAGTCAAAAACTTTTGAAATAACCCCACAGTTCATCCCATAACGCTGATATACCAGGATTGTATGATTATTTCGACTAGGGAGCAAGTAACGTAGCGGCAGATGTGGTACAATCATGATGAGAGCAGGGTGTTTGAGTGTTATATGATAGATTCACATGCGCATCTTTATTATGATGGTATATATCAGGATTTGAATGAAAAGCTCAGATTTGCAAAATTGACTGGCGTTACTCATGTTTTGACGGTTGGAACTGATTTCGGAACGATGCCATCCAACATCGAGATTGCGGAAAAGTATGATAACGTTTTCTGCTCTGTCGGAGTTCATCCATTGCATTGCAACGAGGATAGAGATTTGGAGAAATTAAAAGCTTGGGCGCAAAAAGATAAGGTGGTCGCGATTGGAGAAGTGGGGCTGGATTACCACTATGAAGAGGAGGCTCCTCGCGATGCACAGAAAAAATTATTGAAAGATATGCTGTCGCTGTCTGAAAGCGTTGATTTGCCATATATTTTTCATGCGCGTGAATGTTACCCGGATATTTTTGATGTTATTGCGGAATATAACATTGAGAATGCCGTATTTCATTGCTACACAGATACGATAGAGAACGCCAAAAAAGTTCTTGATTTAGGCTACTATATCTCCTTTTCCGGCGTCGTAACTTTCAAGAAATCTGACGAACTGCGTGAAATTGCCAAGTATGTCCCCGCAGATCGCTTTTTAATCGAAACAGACTCGCCATACTTAACTCCAGTTCCATACAGAGGAAAGCAAAATGAGCCAGCCTACGTGGCGCTTGTCGCGGAGCTTTTGGCGAGTTTGCGAAATATTTCTGTGGATGAATTGTCAGAAATTACAACTAATAACTTCTTCAGACTATTTTCAAAAGCACGCAACCATTCGGACTAGCAGCCTTCACCGCAGATTTTATCTGGATGCTCGCTCATATACAAGCAATTCTCGAT
>JAFSTL010000065.1 GCA_017450545.1 Alphaproteobacteria bacterium | reverse complement strand
TGTTGCAGTAAAGCATAATGGATGCGATTATGAGGTAAGATTGGAAGGACGAGATGTTTTTGGTATACTTTGTTGAAATACTTCTAAATTTCTTAATCTTTAAAAAAATTTTTCAACAATATGTCTCTTTTTATAAAATTCTTTATCATAAATTTTCGGTATTTTCTCATTGCTCAGAGATGGAATCACAGCGTTTATTTCATTTTTCACGGCAAACTCAACTATACTTTCATTGTCATATTCCTTGTCTGCTATAGGATTTTCAGAGGCATTACGCGAGCATCTACCACGACGTGTACCTTCTTATTTACCGCCCTTTTGAGACCGCCATGCCTTGATTTGCGCCTCTTGCACCACTTGCGTGCATATGACACTTTATATACCTTTACTGTTTGCAATATTTTGTTCCAAATTTCATCACTTATATCACGCCTAAACAACATCGTTATTTTTCATTTCAGATATTTTCAAGGCTATTCTTTCACTTTTTGGCATCTTTGACGACAGCGTCTAGACGATGTAGGATTTTACCAAAGACGCTACATATATAATACCCCTGAGCAAGAATGGAAAGACATAAAAAGAAGAATCAGGAAAATAGTCAACCAATTCAATACGAAAAGAAGAGACGGACGCAGGGACATAGGAAAAATTCGCGACTTTCGTAAAGCCTACGAAAACTATGTGAAAGAACTTCTTAGATAAAGTAGTATACGGGAAAATGGATTAAGTGCAGTGATTAATTACTAGACGCCATTTTGGGCGATCCTGCCTGAATATCATAAACAAAAGTCTCCTCTCTTAAATTAAGACCGAACAATTTAATTCTGGAGACTTTTTTCTATTAGCTTAACTTACACCCCTTCGCTTAAAACGACGCCAATCTCAGCGGGCAAAATTTGTTGTGTGCGGATGGAAAAAATGGTATTATGGGTGTGAGTTTTTGTTTTTAGAACACGATTGGTAAAGTTATGAGTACATCATTCACAAAAGCCTCTGATATCGAGAGAAAGTGGGTTCTCATTGATGCAGAAGGGCTAGTTTTAGGAAGGATGGCTGTTGTTATAGCCAATATCCTACGCGGCAAAAACAAACCTTGTTTCACTCCGAATGCGGATTGTGGAGACAATGTTGTTGTTATAAATGCCGATAAAATTGCACTTACCGGAAATAAACTTGAAGATAAAAAGTATTATTGGCACAGTGGATATCCTGGGGGCATAAAGCAACGCAGTATGAAGCAGTTGATGATGGAACCTCGTCCGGATAGAATGATTCGAAACGCAGTGAGGCGCATGATGTCAAAAGGTCCTTTAAGTCGGGCAATTCTTTCGAAATTGAGAGTATATAAGGGAGCGGAACATCCACATATGGCTCAGAATCCAGAAGTATTGGATGTTGCGAAACTGAATCCCAAAAATAGTCAGAGGGTAAAATAATGAATATAGAAATAAATGAGAATGTAGCGCTTAATGTGCCTGCGAAGAGAGAACAAAAGCTTGATGCACAAGGTCGAGCATATGCAACTGGGAAAAGAAAAAGTTCGATTTCGCGAGTATGGATAAAATCAGGCACAGGGAAGATCGTGATAAACGGTAAAGACCAAAACGAGTATTTCGCCAGAGCGGTCTTGCGCATGATAATATCTGAGCCGTTTAAAATAGCGCAACGCGAGGGACAGTATGACGTGTTTTGCACAGTCAGAGGTGGTGGTCTTTCTGGACAAGCTGGAGCGGTTCGGCACGGGATAAGCAAAGCTCTAGATGCCTTCGAGCCTGAATTACACACAATATTAAAACATGTTGGGTTTTTAACAAGAGACTCGAGAGTTGTCGAAAGAAAGAAGTATGGACGAAAAAAAGCTCGCAGACGATTCCAGTTCTCGAAGAGGTAATCTTTATGTGTTCTAAGCTCAAGAACTTTGCAATGCCTCTGATATTTTTGGGGGCATTGCTTTTTGCAATAGTAACGGAACCCGTTTTACCCAATCAGTTGAAGTCAGTCTTGTATGCGGTAAGCTTGGCAGTCAAGGAAATACTCGTGTTTTGCTTGCCATTTATCATTTTTGCATTGGTCGTTAATTCAATCACAAAATTAGGTTCAAAAGCGCTAAAATACATAGCCGTAATTTTGCCTTTAATATGCACATCAAATTTTTGCAACACAATGCTTTCATACTTCACGTCGCGATTGTGTTTATCTGGGGACTGGTTCAAAAATAGCGCGGATGCGACGACTAATGCGTTAAGCCCGGCTTTTACGTTCCATATGCCATCTATAGTATCGAATGACATAGCTTTGCTAAGCGGTGTTATTGTCGGATTGATTTTGGGCATAACGGACATAAAACGAATGGCTAAAATTGGAATTTGTCTAGACAAGATAACAACCATATTTTTCAAATTGTTAATACCAGTAATGCCAATTTTTATAATTGGCACAATGTTGAAATTACAAAGCGATGGTATATTGGTCTCGATATTGGAGAATTATCTTCCTATTTTGATAGTTTTTGTATGCACATCCTTTGGAATGGTAACTTTGCAATTAGCACTATTGTCAAAGTGTAATATTGCGACGTTCATTGGTTATATAAGAAATATCATACCAGCTTTAGTGACAGCTTTTGGCTCAATGTCAAGCGTTGCTGCAATGCCTATGTCCATAAAGGGAGCAGAGAAAAATGTCAGAGACGTTAAGAATGCTGACATAATAATTCCGTGCACAGTGAATATACATCTTGTTGGTGATTGTTTTTTCATACCTCTTGTAGCATTATCTGTGATGGCTACGTTTGGATTAGAAATGCCGACTTTGTCTTCATATGCCATTTTTGCACTGCATTTCATACTAGCTAAATTTGCGGTTGCAGCAGTTCCAGGTGGCGGTGTTCTTGTTATGTTACCAATAATGGAACATTATTTAGGATTAAATGCGGATATGTTAGGTTTAGTGACTGCGATATATATATTATTCGACCCAATAATAACGACTTGCAATGTTGCAGGAAATGGAGCAATGGCAATAATATTCGACAGAGTTGTGAATACTGCTGAGAAATAAGGCTCACAGGAGAAATGAGGCAACACGATAAACTTTGGCTAACACCGTTTTAGAAAAGGAAGCAGGAAAGTATTAACCACCGACTCCTCTACTCCCTTCTATTTTTTCCTTGTGCTCCCAAGAGTGTGCGAGGTAAAATATGGGTTAGAGAGTTTAGGATGTTGTGACGCCATGGGTAGTCGTTGTAAAAAGTTCTTTGGTATTGCGGTTATTTCAACTGCTTGTGTTGCAAATGGAATGGAGAATAAGATTGTTGTTAAGCAAACATACCAGGATGTTTTGAAAGAAATAACGGAATTGCGTAAGGAATTGGATAACGTACAGGCTCAACGAGATTTATACAGTGAAGTCATAAAGATACGAGAGAGAAACAGTGGAAATCTGCGCATACCAGGAGATTTGTATGCAAGACATTACATTAAACCAATTTTGGCTGACGTAAGGCAAAGCATGAGAGACGAAAACGCAAAGGCGCTTGAGAGTAAGCTTAAGTTGGAGAGTCAAATATACAGAAATAGAATGAGTTGTAAAGCTCTTTGGGAAATAATTAGCACTAGCGCGGAACTAAAAGAGCTGGCTACAAAAAAGCTGATTGCAGAGAATTCCAAGCTTAGAGCACGTTTATATCGGATAGAAGATAAAATTAATGAAGAAAAACAAAAAAGTATAGCTTTACAGATGGAATATATATTGGAGTCTTCTAACAAACAAGACGAGCGGTTGGCACAACAAATTAATATGTATACAGCAAAGAAAGAAAATGACGATTTGCAACTGTTACTTGAGAAAAGGCTCAGACAGCTGAATGACATTAGTAAGAAAAACGAAGAATGGCGGAGTATGATTTATGGCATAGCAAATGGCTTACTCTAATACGAGAAGTAGGCTGTTTCTACTTGCTTTTTCAACCACACCTGTTATGATAGTTTTTTCAAGGACTGTTTCGGCAATACAAAATGGGATAAACGAGTCGGTTTTGCCATAAGATATTCCGTTTTCGGTTTTCTCTATCATACCTGTGACGGGCTTGTTTAGGAATGATTTAAGTAATTGTTCTTTAACTTTTTGAGCTTTTTCACGTAACAATTTAGCCCGTGAGTGAATTGTTTGTTCGGGGAGTTGTATCATTTTTGCTGCGACCGTCCCTCGTCTTGGCGAAAAAGGAAACACATGAAGTAATGATAGATGAGCCTCATCAACAAGTTTCAACGTATTTTCAAACATTTTATCAGTTTCTACAGGAAATCCTGCAATAAAGTCGCTTCCAAAGACTACATCAGGTCGCTTATTTAAAATATTATTACATAACCTTATAACATCCTCACGAGTATGGCGCCGTCGCATAGCTTTTAATACATCGTTGTCGCCAGCCTGTATACTTAAATGAAAATGAGGCATAACTCGCATTTCATTCGTTATTATATCAAATAATTTATCATCAACGCCAGCAGGGTCTAGCGAGGAAATACGTAGGCGATCTAGTGAAGTTTTTTTCAAAACAGCTTTAATAACATCAGCAAGGGTGACATCTTCATATTTATATGACGTTATGTCTATACCCGACAGGACGATTTCTTTAAATCCAATAGATATAAGATGATTTATGCGTCGAATAATCACGTCCGGTGGCAAACTCTGCGACCTTCCACGAGTGTATGGAACGATGCAATACGTGCAAAAATTGTCACAGCCATTTTGGATAGGCAAAAATGCGCGCACTCTATTTTGAAACAGTTCA